>CAZXRO010000048.1:0-13775 GCA_964642435.1 uncultured Ignavibacteriales bacterium | reverse complement strand
GGGTCAATCTTGTGGGCCCGGCTTTTTGCGTGTTTGCGCACACAGGTCGCGGGGAGGTACCGGGGCATTCGCTCTTGCCCAATGGCTACAGGCCGACTATATTCGCCTCAATGAAAGCGTATTAACAGGAGACCTGTGTCCATGAAGCCGAAGAAGTGCAAAGCCAAGCGCGGCACGAAACTAACTTGCAAGGGCTGGCACCAGGAAGCCGCCTTTCGAATGCTCAACAACAACCTTGATCCCGAAGTAGCCGAAAAGCCGGATGAGCTGATTGTTTACGGTGGCTATGGTAAGGCGGCACGCAACTGGAACTGCTATGATGCGATTGTCAGCAGTCTGAAGAAACTTCAGAATGATGAAACGCTGCTGGTACAGTCGGGCAAGCCGGTGGGTGTCTTTCGGACTCATGAGCATTCGCCTCGTGTATTGATCGCGAATTCGAACCTGGTTCCAGCGTGGGCGACCTGGGACTATTTCCGTAAGCTCGACGCACTCGGACTGATCATGTTTGGGCAGATGACGGCCGGCAGTTGGATATACATCGGCACCCAGGGGATTATCCAGGGTACGTACGAAACCTTTGTTGCTGCCGGCGTCCAGCACTTCGGCGGCGATTTGACCGGCAAGTGGATTCTCACCGGTGGGATGGGCGGTATGGGTGGCGCTCAACCATTGGCAGCGACCATGGCGGGTGCCTCGACACTGGTCGTCGAGGTCGACGAATCCCGGATCAACCGTCGGGTGAAGCAGGGCTTCTGCGATGTCAAGGTCAAGACGCTGGACAAGGCGCTGAAATTGATCAAGGAGCATACCAAGTCAGGTGAGCCGATATCGATTGGCCTGGTGGGCAACTGTGCCGAGATGTTTCCTGAGATTTACCGGCGGGGCATAGTACCGGATATGGTAACCGATCAGACCTCGGCTCACGATGAACTCAACGGATACATCCCGGAGGGCCTGACGGTCACTGAGGCGGCGCGCCTGCGCAAGAAGAACCCGAAGGATTATATTCGCCGCGCGTACGATTCAATGGTCACGCACTGCGATGCCATGGTAAAGTACCTGAAGGCCGGCTCGATTGTGTTCGACTATGGCAACAACCTGCGCGGTCAGGCCCACAGCGCAGGATTGAAGAATGCGTATGACTATCCGGGGTTTGTACCGGCCTATGTTCGTCCTCTGTTCTGTGAAGGTAAGGGACCATTCCGTTGGGCAGCTCTCTCGGGTGACCCGAAGGACATCGCGGCAACCGATGAGATCGTAAAGAAGGAATTTGCCTATAACAAACCGCTCATGCGCTGGATCGACATGGCTCAGGAGAAGATTCCGTTCCAGGGTCTTCCCTCCCGTATCTGCTGGCTGGGATATGGCGAGCGGGCCCGTTTTGCGGAGGTGCTCAATGACCAGATCCGCAAGGGAAAGATATCGGCACCGATAGTTATCGGCCGCGATCATCTCGATTGCGGATCGGTGGCATCGCCGAACCGCGAGACGGAGTCGATGAAGGACGGCTCGGATGCCATTGCTGACTGGCCGTTGCTCAACGGGTTGCTCAATGCCGTCAGCGGCGCCAGTTGGGTCTCGATTCACCATGGTGGCGGTGTCGGTATGGGTCAGGCCATTCACGCCGGACAGGTCATCGTCGCCGATGGAACCAGGGAAATGGATGTACGGCTCAACCGGGTGTTGACGAACGATCCGGGTATCGGGATCGCGCGGCATGTGGATGCCGGGTACGAAGAGGCACACAAGACGGCGCGCAAGCACAAGATCAAGATCCCGATGATGAAGCCGAACACGAGCAGCCGGCGTAAGAAGGAATAGACGGTTAAGCGTGAGAACCTAACACCTAAAGCAGGGCCCGTTTCGTGCCCTGCTTTGCTTTGGCGCTGAGGTGAGCGTCAACGACAGGTCAGGTAAATGAAGAACCAATTGACGCGGCATGCCGCAGGGCTATATTACTGTACTTATGATGAAGAAAGCGACATTACTCATTCGGAACGCCTCGCAGGTTGTCACGATGCAGGGGCCGGTGCCCCGTTTGGGACCGGACCTGAATGATATCGGACTGATCGAGAATGGGGCGGTGGCTGTGGCCGGCGATGAAATACTCGCGGTGGGACCATGTGAAGAGGTGGAGGGAAAGGCTCCTCTGGCCGAGGGTTGCACCGTGATCGATATCAAGGGGCGGGTTGTAACTCCCGGATTGATCGACCCGCACACGCATCCGGTGTTTGCCCGGACGAGAGAGCAGGAATTTGAAATGCGCACCCTGGGCAAATCATACATGGAGATTGCCCAGGCGGGCGGCGGTATTCGCAACAGCGTGCGGGCGCTGCGTGAGACCTCGGCAGCAAAGCTGAAGGAAGGAGCCATGCGCCGGCTGGACCGCCTGCTGGCCCACGGCGTGACGACGGTTGAAGCCAAGAGCGGCTACGGGCTTTCGACTGAGTCGGAGCTGAAAATGCTTGAGGTGATCCAGGACCTGAACCTCATGCATCCGATCGACCTGGTGCCCACGTTCCTTGGAGCGCACGAGATTCCAGATGAGTTTCAGGGAAAACGTGAAGATTATATCCAACTGCTCATCAACGAGATGATCCCCGCCGTCACCAAAGACAACCTGGCAGAGTTCAGCGACATTTTCTGCGAAGAGGGCGTCTATACCAACGAGGAGTCCGAGCGGATTCAGCAGGCAGCAAAAGATGCCGGCTTGAAGCTGAAGTTTCATGCCGATGAGCTTGCTTCGACCGGTGGGGCTGGTCTGGCGGCTCGGATGGGGGCGGTTTCGGCCGATCATATTGTCTACATATCAGAGGAGGACATCACGGCCCTGGCGAAATCCGGTACGGTGGCGGTGTTGCTTCCGGGGACAACCTTCTCGTTGCGTGGTCAGCAGTATGCCCCGGCCCGCAAGTTGATCGAGGCCGGTGCGGTCCTTGCCCTGTCGACCGACTGTAACCCCGGATCCAGCTATACGGAATCCTTACCATTTATCATGTCGCTCGCCGCTTTGCAAATGCGTCTGACCGCAGCCGAGGCCCTGTCGGCGACGACGGTCAACGCCGCCTGTGCTCTTAACCGGGGAGGCAAAACCGGGCAATTGATTCCCGGGCTGCCCGCGGATATCGTCATCTGGGACATGGAAGACTACCGCGAGCTGCCATATCATTATGCGGTCAACCTGGTCCACAAGGTAGTCAAGCACGGAAAAGTTGTGGTTGGCAAGTGAACACTCGGGAACGGCGCCGCGTTTTCTCAGGTAGAAAGAGCGACAGCATCGCTGCCGTCGGTGGTATGGTCCTTCTTGTGGCACTGCTGGCGTTGACCGGTTGTGGGATCTACACGTTTAATCCGGGCGGCAAGTCTGATATAGAGGCTATTGCTGTCCAGCGGTTCGAGAATAGCACCGAGGAGTACGGCCTTGCCGACCAGGTAACGGACCTGATTATCGATGAGTTCATTGCTGATGGGACGATGGCGGTTGTATCCGAGGAGAACGCCGATGCTGTACTGGTAGGGAAACTGGTCGAATATGAACATAAGCCCCTGACCTATGACGCCAGTGATCAGGTATCGCGTTATGAAGTCCTGATGACGTTTGATATCGCATTGAAGAAGCCCAACAGCGATGACAACATCTGGTCGCAGAGGATGCGTCAACAGGGACAATATGATGTTGCTGAACAGACCGAAGACGACGGCCGACAGCAGGCCATAAGACTGCTGATCGATGCCATTATCGATAAGACCATACGAAGCTGGTGATGCCCGGTCGGGTTCTCTCCGGCAACAAGGGAAGAGTATGATCAAACACTTGCAGACTATTCGCCGGGGAACACCGCTGGTGGCGATCCTTCTGGTATTGTGTATGGCCGGCACTGGATTGGGCAAGGATATTCACTCTGATGCCGGAACCAGCGCCTTTCCATTTCTGAAGATCAACGTCAGCGCCCGCGCCGTAGCCATGGGCGGAGCCTTCACCGGTTTGGCCGACGATGCCTCCTCGCTGTATTACAACCCGGCGGGGCTGGTGGGTTCCTCGGACATGCTCATCTTGGGGTATCACAACTATGTGGCCGATTTACAGTCCGGCTTTGTCGGCTATATCAAACCGCTGGATAGTGACAACCGCCAGGCGCTGGGCTTGTATTTCAGCTACCTGAACTACGGCGAGCTGCTCGAAGCGGATCGGTTTGGAACCGTAATCGATGAATTCTCCGCCGGGGATCTTCTATTCGGCGTGACGTACGGTCGGCAGATAGACTGGCACTGGTCGGTTGGTGCCACCGGCAAGTTCATCTACGAATCGGCGCATGACTACTCAGCGACCGGCCTGGCGGTCGATATTGGTGTGAAGTACACGACTGACCGCAAGCGATACTCAGCCGGTTTGGCAGTGCAGAACCTTGGTGTACAAACCTCAGCCTTCGGTGATGAAAAGGACGCGCTGCCGTTGACGCTCCGCCTTGGCGGAGCGGCCCATCCGCGTGGACTGCCGGTTGTGGTGGCGGCCGATATAGTGGTTCCAACTGATAATGACATCTACCTGGCCCTTGGGCTTGAGTATATGAAGTTGGATCCGTTGTTTGTTCGCGTGGGCTGGAACAGCTTTGGCGAGAACTACCGCGCCGAGAACTCCGATGACAACTTGGCCGGGTTCAGTGGCGGTGCCGGTTTTGTATTTGACAAATTCCAGATATCATACGCATTTTCTCCTCAGGCTGATCTCGGGGACAGCCATCGCATTACGTTAACCCGAAGCATGTAGGAAATGATGCGCTCAATTATCTGCCTATTCGTTGCGGTGATTACTGCTCTGGCCGGTGTGACCGGCTGTGAATCCAATAATCAGGTTGATCCAAAACAGACGGTCATTGCCCTGTTCAGTGCAATGGAGAAAGATGACAAGGCCGCACTCACGCGTATACTGGATTTGGCCGAACTGATGCAGACGATCAACGAAGACTACGCCCTGCAGACAAACAACCCGCGCAAGTTCAGCAATCCTCAGGAGATTCTCGATGATCTCACTGGTGAAGGCCAGACCAAGAAGACATGGTTCTCCCTGCAGCGGATTATCAACAAGACTGATATTCAAGGTGATGTGGCCACAGTCGAGGTGACATTTGTGGACAAGGAGCAGTCGCAAGGCTATATGACCAAGTTCGGACTGCATAAGAAAAGCGGCAAGTGGCGCATCTATTCATTCAAGGTCATGAACGAGTAATCGACAACCGACTTCGCATTCCCGCCTCCCTCATTGTCTGATAAACTTGCCATGTGAGGCACACATCCCTATCTATCCGTCAAGTGCAGGCGCCTGCCCCACAAGGGGTAAATCCACCCTCTGCTGGAGTTAACAGACTCGCACGCGACGTATCTCTTCTGTTGGTGTGCCTCCCTTTTCTACCTCGGTGTAAACAGAAGGAAGCCCGCCGGCACGACTCGATGGGGACAGAGGGGGGAATCCCGATCAAAACACCGACAGGCTCCACAGCTATAATAGCCGTTTGGCGTATTGGTGTCAATAGCGATCGACCGATGTCACGGGGCGGGAAGTTCGGATGTGATGCTGACATATGAGGTGTAAGCGATTGCACTATATCCTCTTACCGGAGAACATCGACTACGGAGGCTTTAACACACCGTTTCACAAAGGCTTACACGAAACGCTTTGCGAGTCGTCTTCGGTGGCGACTCAGGTGCGAGAGACTTGAGGCGGTCTTTTCCTTTTCACACTGAGCCTGTTTCGCACGTCTTGACAATGGTAGGGCGCATTATTAGATTGTGCCTCTTCCCGGGCTTTCGTATACTGTCGGGATTGTGTGGATGACTTGCTTAAGGAGATCTGGTAGTATGAAAAAGGTGTATGGTGTCTTTAGTATTCTCGTGGTTCTGGCACTCACGTTCGGCTGTGCCGATGACGTCATTTTGGAAGATCCGGTGCCGCTCCCGGGGGCGTATGAAGGCACCTATAGAGTGACGATTCCAGAGGGTGTGCTTGAGCAGCCAATAGTCTGGAGATTCGGGGGGGCAGCCGATACAGATTCAACCTACAACATGTGGATAGACACGACTCGCAGATCGGAAATGACCACTCACGCCTTCTGCAATACCGACGGCGACTACAGAATCGGTAACAGGATCAGTCTGGAACCACGCAGTGGCGATACCAGGGGCAACCCGGTGGAGGCTGAACTGTGGGTTCCAATTGGCGAAGATGACTCTGTCTTCGTCTCGTTCACGAACTGCACGCCGGACCAAATCCCCTATGGTTTCTTCCAGATCCAGCGAAACACTTCCGGCTGGGATCTCATCCTCAAGCAACAGGCAAATGACACGCTGCTCAAGGAGGTTTACCTGAACCGGGTTGGAGAGGATGTAGTGACCGAGTGACGTCTTGGTGAGGGGTGCCGACTGGCCGTCCTGATCGATACATATCTACAAGTTCTGCGGCGATGATTCCAGTTGGGGATCATCGCCGTTTCTATTGCACGTGCCGCCGAGCCGATTGTGTTCTGGCTGCTTCAAACCTTCTGATTACCAATCGACCTTCAGACTTTCCGGATACACGATCACTTTTGACTGACGCCGCCTGTCAGTGACCCTGGCGATATTGGGGACAAGAGGACGGCAGAGGGAAAAGGTCAGCAGATTCGGTCTGCGCCAGAATCACCGCCACCAAGGGGGCTCGGCCGCGGGAGAGAATGCCCGAGATAGGGCGTTCTCCCGCGGCTCACATGAAACCACACGATGGAAGGAAGCGACCATGCTGGCACGAGCAATTTCGACCGCGACACTGGGGGTTGATGCCTATCAAGTGGAGGTCGAGGCGGACATTCAGCAGCAGTTGCCCTCGTTTGTGACGGTGGGGCTGCCCGAGGGTGCTGTTCGCGAGTCAAAGGAACGGGTAACGGCTGCTATCAAGAATTCCGACTTCGTTTTCCCGGCGAAGCGGGTAACGATCAACCTGGCCCCGGCGGACATCCGCAAGGAAGGATCGGCGTTTGATCTGCCAATAGCGGTGGGGATCCTGGCTGCGACCGGCCAGATTCTTCGCGATCGAGTTGATGAGTTCGCCCTGTTGGGGGAACTGTCGCTCGATGGTAATCTTCGTCCTGTCCCCGGTGTTTTGCCGATGGCGATGCACCTGAGTCAGGATTCGGGTATCCGGGGTATGATTGTACCGCAACAGAATGCGCGCGAGGCGGCCATCGCGGGGACGGTGCCGGTCTACCCGGTATCGAGTCTTCAGGACACAGTACACTTTCTGGAGGACGAATCGACGTTGCAGCCCTACCGTGTGGATATCCGGTCGGTCTTCAATCAGGCTCGCCGGTACTCGATCGATTTTGCCGATGTCAAGGGTCAGGAGTCGGCCAAGCGGGCACTGGAGATTGCGGCCGCTGGAGGGCACAACATCATTATGGTCGGTCCTCCCGGCTCTGGGAAGACGATGCTGGCCCGACGAGTCCCCACGATTCTCCCCGACCTGAGCTTGGAAGAGGCACTGGAGACGACAAAGATTCATTCGGTGGCAGGGAGGCTGGCCGATGACTCGGCTTTGGTAGCGACTCGTCCGTTTCGTTCGCCGCACCATTCGATTTCCTACGCGGGACTGATTGGCGGTGGAGCAGTGCCCAAGCCGGGCGAGGTTTCGTTGGCACATCATGGCGTGCTCTTTCTGGATGAGTTGCCCGAGTTCAAGAAGGACATCCTGGAGATGTTGCGTCAGCCGATGGAGGACAACCAGGTAACCATATCCCGTGCGACCATGACGCTCACATACCCCGCCGGCTTCATGCTGGTTGCGGCCATGAATCCGTGTCCGTGCGGATATCACGGTGATCCCAATCATGACTGCAACTGCACCAGCGGCGAGATTCAGCGCTACATGTCGCGCATCTCGGGGCCGTTGATGGATCGAATAGACATCCATATCCCGGTTCCGACGGTCAAGTTCGAGGAACTGTCGAGCGAGACGGCCGGGGAACGCTCTGAGATCATTCGCGAGCGCGTGAACCGAGCCCGCCAGATCCAGCACGATCGCTTTGCCGATGAACCCGAAATCTTCTGCAATGCCCACATGGACTCGCGCAAGACCCGGGAGTACTGCAAGATCGGCGAACGGTCACAGTCGTTGCTGGCAACCGCCATCAATCAACAGGGGCTATCGGCTCGGGCCTATGACCGCATATTGAAGGTGTCCAGAACCATTGCCGATTTGGCGGGCAATGACCAGATAGAGATGGGGCACATTGCCGAGGCCATCCACTACCGCACGCTGGATCGCCGCCTCTGGATGTAACAATCTGGCCTACAAGGCGATAACACGCGGTCAAGGGGAGCTCACGGTAGCGATTGTCCTTGCTCTTTGGCACCTTCTGCCGTATCATCGGCCGAAGCACAGAAGCAATGGACTGGTAAACGAAGCACGTACCTTTATTACTAATGCGAAAAACTCTCCAAAGACGGTTCTTCCCGTTTGTTATCAAGCCCGGTCGATACTCAGGCGGCGAACCCGGCCAGGTGGTCAAAGATCACGCCGGCAGGGTGACCTACGTCCATGCGTATCCGGACAAGTACGAGGTGGGTCAGTCCTACGCGGGGTTACAAAGTATTTATCATATTGTCAATCGTGATGATCGTTTCGTGTGCGAGCGGGTTTTCGCCCCTGATGCCGATGCTGACCAGCGGCTGCGCGATGAACAGCTTGCGTTGTCCAGTTTGGAGACTGGCACGCCGGTTGGGGATTTCGACGCCTTCGGTTTCACGCTCGCGTATGAGCTGGTCTATACCAACCTGCTGAATATGCTGGATCTGGCCGGGATTCCGGTGCTGTCAGAAGAGCGCGACGATAGTCATCCGATTATCCTTGCGGGCGGTCCGGCAGTGTACAACCCGGAGCCATTGGTTGACTTTGTCGATGTTTTCTTCATCGGGGATGCCGAAGAGGGGATGATCGAAATCCTTGAGGTTTTGAAGGAAATGCAGGGACAGACTCGCGTGCAGAAGCTCGAGCAGCTCTGTCGGCGAGTGAAGTCTGTCTACGTTCCGCGTTTCTACGACGCCAGCCGTCGTCCGACAACTGACTTCGCGCCGGAGCAAATAGAGGCACGGATAATCGGGCAACTCAAACCGGAATACTATCCAGAGCAGCCGATCCTGCCCCTGGTTGAGACGGCGCACCAGCACCTCAGTGTGGAGATTATGCGCGGTTGCCCTCAGGGTTGTCGCTTTTGCCAGGCGGGCCCGATGTACCGTCCGGTTCGTGTACGACCGGTGGCCGACATATTGCAACAGATCGACGTACAGATGCGCAACACCGGATACAGCGAGGTGTCATTGCTCTCGCTCTCGAGTTCGGACTATCCGCATATTGAGGAGTTGGCTCCAACCGCAGCCAGGCGTCTGGAGCCGTACAAAGTATCGATTTCTCTGCCGGCACTGCGCCCGGGGACGGTTTCGCCCACGCTTCTCGATGCCGCTGCGCGCGTCCGCCAGTCGGGATTGACCATTGCTCCTGAGGCCGGTACTGAACGGCTGCGCCTGTTCATTCGCAAGGATTTCCCTGACCAGGCAGTGTATGACACTGCCAGGCTGGCATTCATGAAGGGGTGGGGCAATCTCAAGCTGTATTTCATGATTGGATTGCCGACCGAGACTGATGATGACCTGCTGGGCATTCTTCGCATGGTCGAGCGTATCTGGCAGATCAGTCGGGAGTATCCGCGTCGCACGAACATTAATGTTACCCTCTCTCCCTTCGCACCGCGGCCACACACGCCGTTTCAGTGGGACGAGATCGCACCGATATCAGAAATCATCCGCAAGGCGAATCTCATTCGGAAGAAGAACCGACTCAACCATGTTCGTTTCAAGCACCACATGGCGGAGACATCGATTCTGCAGGGGATACTCGGTCGCGGGGACCGTCGGCTGTGCGCAGTGATACTGGAAGCATGGCGGCAGGGGGCACGGTTCGATGGCTGGACGGAGCATTTTGACTGGGAAATCTGGCAGGCGGCGTTCCGCACGGTTGGTGTCGACCCGACGCAACTGATGCGAGCGATTCCATTTGATGCCGAACTGCCCTGGTCTCACATCCGCAAGGGTGTGTCGGTCGATCATTTGACGAAGGAGCGCGAGAACACATCCCGGCAGATGCGGGACTATGCTGCTCTCAGGTTTGACGATGGCACCGATGACGCTGAGGACACTGACAATGGCGGCATGGCCTTCGGGCGAGGTAAGAAGAAGATGCCTTCGCGATCCCAGGCAGCACCGACCAAGAATCGTATTCGGATTCGCTGGGCCAAGGAGGACCGCTACCGGTACATGTCGCATCTGGACAATGTGCGGTTTGTGGAACGGGCGGTTCGTCGGGCGCGGCTGCCGGTGGCATACAGCCAGGGGTTCAATCCAACGATGAAGCTGTCTTTCGGGCCACCGCTGCCGGTTGGGTTCACCTCGGAGGCGGAGTACGTGGATATCACGCTGGAGACGAATTTGGTGCCTTCGATGCTCGACAATCTCAAACGGGCCATGCCCGAGGGCAGTGCCATCGTGGACGCCTCGGTAGTACTGGGCAAAGCGCCCTCGCTGACCGCGCGGTTGAACCGGGCAGAGTATTCAATCCCGGTGTCGGCCCTTTCGGACGAAGCCCAGTGTGATCTGGAAGCGACGATTGAGAAGCTGCTGGCCTCGGAATCTCTTGAGGTTGAGAGAGAGGGAAAACAAGAAGTTAAGATTGTTGACATTCGGCCCGCGATCTACGATCTTGGCGTTCGGGATGGCCTCATCGTAATGACGTTGGGGATTGGCGATGGTGGCTATACCCGCCCCTCGGAAGTTTTACCGCTTCTGGATGCCCGGACTGATGCACGGGTGTTGTCGTTCATGGCGCATCGGAAAGAGGTGTATCGCGTCGACGACACGCTGCGTGTAAACGCAATGGAGGTATAGCGTCGATGGCTCAATCGGGTGCACACGCGAAGAGGGAGCAGAAATACGACCCGGTTCGTTTGGCTGCACTCGAGGCGATGATTCTCATTGAGCAAGGGGAACAGACCGATACCGCAATTGGCAACGTGTCGCGGGGGCGCTCGTTTCGAGATATCGATCGTCGATTCCTCATGCAGTTGGTCAATGGCGCCACGAAGATGCGCCGCCGTCTGGACCATGAGATCCAGTTCTATCTGGCCCGGCCCGGGGCGCCCTTGCCGATCAAGCTGGCCAACATTCTCCGGCTCGGTTTCTATCAGCTACATTTTACAGACCGTATTCCACCGGCCGCGGCGGTTTCCGAGGCGGTGAATCTGGCACATCACCTACTTGACCGCAGACGGGCGAATCTCGTCAATGCCGTGCTCAGGGCGGCACTTCGCGAGCCAGACAAGATAATCTTTCCCAAGGTTGAAGAGAACCCTGCGGGCTACCTCGGGACATACTACAGCTTCCCTGATTACTTTGTGGGATACTGCATGAAGGAGTTTGGATACGAGAAGACAGAGCAGTTGCTTCGTTCCTGCAATGAGCCACCGCATGTCACCTACCGTGTCAACTTCCTGAAAGTGAAACCTGACGAGGTGGCAAATATGCTGCAGGAATCAGGTATTGAATTCTGTTTTGGCAAGTTCCTTCCGGAGTTTATCCATATCCGTGAATCGGGGCTGCCGCTCGAGGCTGAATTGGTGAATACGGGCAAGGTCTTCGTTCAGGATGAGTCGGCCGGTTTGGCGGTGCGTCTGCTTAACCCCAAGCCGAAGGCAAATTGTCTGGACCTGACCGCGGCTCCCGGCGGCAAGTCCACGTACATGGCGGTTCGCATGCGTAACAAGGGTCGGGTGACCTCGGTGGACAAGTCCCACACGCGGCTGCAGGTTGTGGTGGAGAATGCCAGGCGACTGGGGATCAAGATCATAGCGCCGGTTGCCTCGGACATGTTGGATTTCACCTCCGAGGAGCAATTTGACCGGGTTCTGCTCGACCCTCCCTGTTCCGGCTGGGGGACCTCGCGAAAGCACTCCGACTTGCGCTGGTCTAAGACGACAGATGATATCATGAACTTGACGAGAATCCAGAAAGCCATGCTCAACCACGCTTCGAGTTTTGTCAAACCGGGCGGTGTGCTGGTCTACTCGACCTGTACCATCATTCGAGACGAAAACGACCAGGTTGTCGAAGAATTTCTGCTCCGCCACAAGGATTTTGAGATTGAATCAGCACGCGAGTTCTTCCCCGACGAGCTGGTATCCGAGCGTGGCTTCGTAAAGACGTATCCCTTCTTTGATGGTCTCGATGGGTCATTTGCTGCCCGCCTCAAGCGCCGCCTGGATAGCTGAGGGCAGCTACCCTCCCCCGTGACAGAGTTAAAACTTGTGGTGTTGTTGCGCGATGTGATATACTCGGCATCGGGTCAGTGCGCAAGCAACCGCGCGCACCCGTTTGGAGTATAAGCGAATAGAACTATGCCACAACCACGAGCATCACGTCTCAGCAAACCCGGGAAGAAGAAAAGCCCCGGCAGATTACACGAATGGTTGCCGCTGGGCAGCACCCGGCGAAAGATCGTACTGTGGGGTGCGCTGCCGCTGGTTATCCTGCTGTGCCTGTTTCTCATTGTCGATAGTATCGTGATGCCCATCGTTACGCGTCATGGCAGCGAGTTCCCCTTGCCGGACTTTGTCGGTCAGCCTCTGACCCAGGCCCAAGTGGCGCTGGGCGATCTGGACCTGCGCCACGGTATTGCTTCGGAAGAGTATTCGCCCGGTGAGGAAGCCGGGATGATCCTGGGGCAGTTTCCGGTTGCTGGCACCAAGGTAAAAGAGGGCCGGGAGGTCAGGTTCGTGGTGTCACTGGGGCGCAAGTTGATACCGGTGCCTGATTTGGCCGGGCAATCGGTGCGGCAGGCCATGCTGGATCTGGAGACAGCCGGGCTCAGGCTGGGTGAGATCGCCTGGGCGTTTTCCGATACTCTGCCGGAGAAGGTTGTGGTCTTCTCTTACCCCGCCAGCGATACCGAGGTCCCGCTCGGCAGTGAGGTGAATCTGATGGTCAATCGTGGCCGCGCCTCCAGCTTCACTTATGTGCCGCGGGTAGTTGGGCTCCCTCTGGCCGAGGCTGAGAGACTGCTTGAAGACAAGCAGCTCAAGTTAGGGATAGTGAACTACCGCACCGATGAGAACTACCTGCCGGAAACAGTCCTGGAGCAATCCGAGCTGGAAGGCACGGAACTTGATATCGGCACCGAGATCGACCTGGTTGTCTCCACTACCGAATAAAGTCATTCCATCCTCCAGACAGAGTAATTCAGGAACAAGTGCGA
Source organism: uncultured Ignavibacteriales bacterium (assembly GCA_964642435.1). Classification (GTDB taxonomy): domain Bacteria; phylum Zixibacteria; class MSB-5A5; order GN15; family FEB-12; genus WJKG01. Next base: position 445 of record CAZXRO010000048.1, on the reverse strand, counting down.
TTCTTGTGCATTATGTACCATCGATGAAAGACGGTACCATACTTGACAGAACACCGGTCAGTGTCGGTGGCCATTTGGCGAAGATTGTCGCCGCGACATATTCCGAGGACGTGCTGGCGCAGACTGTGGTGGAGAAAGTAACGTACGCTTCCGACGGTCTGCGGGTGAAGGCATATCTGGCCCGGCCCAAAGGGGCAGGGCCGTACCCGGTGATCCTGTGGAATCGTGGCGGGTTTGGGGAGTATGGTGCCCTGGATGACCTTCGGGCCTACCTGCTGTTGGCCAGCACAGCACAATGGGGGTATGTGGTACTGGCTACGCAGTATAGAGGCAATGACGGTGGCGAGGGAATCGAGGATGCGGGCGGCCAGGACGTCAATGATGCCCTGAACCTTCTGGCAGTCGCGGACGGAATAAGCCAATGCGATATGAGGCGGGTGGCTAT
>CAZXRO010000047.1:0-13781 GCA_964642435.1 uncultured Ignavibacteriales bacterium | reverse complement strand
AGTTGTCACCGACCGGCACCTGGATAGGCAGGCCGGTATCGACAGCTTCCATACCGCGCACGAGACCATCGGTGGAGGCCAGGGCCACGCAGCGGACGATATTATCGCCGACGTGCATAGCCACCTCGACAGTGAGGTCACCATCGCGGCCGGGATCTTTGATCTTGATGGCGTTCAAGATGTCAGGCAAAGAGTCGGAGGCGAACTCGCAGTCCACCGTGGCGCCAATTACCTGAACAACTCGTCCAACATTTTCAGCCATGTAAGCTAACTCCAGTTATGATACAGCACTTCGTTCTCGCGTTATCTATCCTTTGAGCGCCTCGGCTCCCGAGACCACCTCGAGCAGTTCCTTGGTGATCTGCGCCTGTCGCGCCTTGTTGTAGTCAAGGGTGAGGCGGTCGATCATTTCGCCGGCGTTCTTAGTGGCGTTATTCATCGCAATCATGCGACTGCCGTGTTCGCTGGCGAAGGACTCATTGAGAGCGGTTACCATTTTGGTGGTCGCATAGCCCGGCATAAGGGCGGCGTAAATGGCCTCCGGATCGGGCTCAAAGATATAGTCCATCGTCTGCTGATGGTTGTCTTCTTTGTCTTCGTCGATTTCGGGTTTTTCGATCGGCAGATACCGCTCCATTGTCACCTTGTACTTTGATGTCGACAGGAACCGCGTGTACAGCAGATCGATCTCATCGGTTTGGCCGCTGATGAAGCGGTCGGTCAGTTGATGGACCATGGTTCTGGCACGGGAGTATTCCAGTTGACCGCCCCAGTCACCTTCGTAGCCGAGGATAGACCAGTCGCGTCGTTTGAAGTAGTCGTAGCACTTCTTGCCGACACAGAGCAGTTCGATCTCAGCATCGCCGGCATCCTTGATCCAATGAACGGCGCGTCGAATGACGTTGGCGTTGAAGGATCCGCAGAAGCCGCGGTCGGAGGTGATTACGACCAGCGTTTTGCGATGCACTTCACGCTGCTCGAAGTAGGGATGTGAGATCTCTCCGGTAGCTCCGGCTGCCAGATGCATCAGCATTTCGCTGAGTTTCTCGGCATAGGGTCGGGCCTGTTCGACGCGCTGTTGAGCGCGACGCAGTTTTGCCGCGGCCACCATTTCCATAGCGCCGGTGATACGCCGGGTCGACTTGACCGATCTGATTCGATTCTGGACTTCTTTCAGTCTTGCCATAGGTCGTCTTACCTACCTTAGCGGGGCATCAGGCCTTAAACTGCTTTTTGAATTCTTCCGCTGCGGACTGCAGTTTCTTTTCTGTCTCGTCCGAGATCTTCTTGTCTTTCGCGAGGTTGTGTTGGATGTCCGGGTATTTCTCGTCGCAAAAGGCAATAAACTCCGATTCAAACTTCGCGATATCGTCGACTTCGACCTGGTCAAGATACCCACGGGCGCCGCACCAGATAATCATGACCTGGTGTTCCACGGTCATGGGATCGTACTGTCCCTGTTTGAGCAATTCAACCATGCGGGCACCGCGACGGAGCTGCTTGAGCGTGGCTTCATCGAGATCGGAGCCAAACTGGGCGAATGCCTCGAGTTCACGATACTGGGCGAGGTCGAGTTTGAGCGAGCCGGCGACCTGTTTCATCATCTTGGTCTGGGCGTTACCACCCACACGCGAGACCGAGATACCAACGTTGATAGCGGGACGGATACCGGCGAAGAACAGTTCGCTCACCAGAAAGATCTGGCCATCGGTAATAGAGATAACGTTGGTCGGGATGTAGGCGGACACGTCTCCGGCCTGGGTTTCGATGATGGGCAGGGCGGTCAGTGAACCGGCGCCGAGATCATCGGAGAGCTTGGCGGCCCGTTCCAGCAGGCGCGAGTGACAGTAGAAGATGTCACCGGGATAGGCTTCACGGCCCGGCGGGCGGCGGAGCAGCAGTGACAGCTGGCGATAGGCCTGGGCTTGCTTGGAGAGGTCATCGTAGATGACCAGTGCGTGCTTTCCGGTGTCGCGGAAATACTCACCAATGGAGCAGCCGGCGTAGGGGGCGATGTACTGCAGTGGAGCCGGGTCGGTCGCGGTAGCCGAGACTACCGTGGTGTACTCCATTGCGCCGTACTTTTCGAGCGTGTTGACCACTTGCCGGACGGTTGAGGCCTTCTGGCCGACGGCGACGTAGACGCAGTAGACATCGGTGTTTTTCTGGTTGATGATGGTATCGATGGCCAATGCGGTTTTTCCGGTCTGGCGGTCACCGATAATCAGCTCGCGTTGTCCGCGGCCGATGGGGATCATGGAGTCGACTGCTTTGAGGCCGGTTTGCAGCGGTTCTTTCACTGGCTGTCGTTCGACCACACCGGGGGCGCGAGTTTCGATCTGGCGGGAGTGATCGGTAACGATCGGCCCCTTGCCGTCGATGGGCTGTCCCAGCGGGTTGACTACACGGCCAAGGAGCGCTTCCCCAACGGGCACCTGCGCCACCTTACCGGTGCGCTTGACGGTATCGCCTTCGTGAATCAGGGTGTCCGAGCCGAACAAGGCGGCACCGACATTGTCCTCTTCCAGGTTCAGGACGAGGCCCATGACGTCATGGGGGAACTGGATCAACTCTGACATCTGTACGTCTTCCAGACCCCAGATACGGGCAATACCATCTCCCACCTGGAGGACCGTCCCGACCGACTCCATTTCGAGCTTGGTTTCGTACTTCTCAAGCTCCTTTTTGATGACAGATGATACTTCTTCGGGGTTGAGACCCATCTGAGCACTCCTGTATTTACGTCGTCTTTCTCTTCAATTCAGCGTCGCCGTGCGGCCTGATGCCGTCGTCGTCGACCGGTATGTCTGCGGACCGCGCAGTGCGGTCAGATGCAGACAATGGGTGCGTCCCCCGAGTAAATCGGGCGGTGGTCAATGGACGCGGGTAGTTTGTATCAGGCCACCTTCACCTTTCGCAACTGCTCATTGAACGAATCCAAAGCATGCCTGATGGAACCATCGATAATCTCGTTATGGGTAATGACAATCATGCCACCGAGAATCGCCGGTTTCACTTTTTCTTCGAGCACGATCTTCAGATTGATTTTCCTGGCCAGCCGGTCTTTGAGTTTTGAGCGTTCGTCCTCGGTGATGGGTATGGCGGTAATGACCGTGACCCTTCCGATTCCTCGCTCAGCCTCGACCAGCCGGGAGTATTCATCGATAATCTCAGTGAGAAAACCTGCCCTGTGCTTGCGGACCAACAGCAGCAAGAATTCAACAAACAGTTGCTCAATCTTCCCGGTGAAGACGGTGCTCACGATTCTGAGCTTATCGTCCTCGAGCATCTGCGGGGCCTGCAGGAAATTGAGCAGCGAGGCGTCCTTTTCGACGATGTCTCGGACGTCGGCCAACTGCTCGTATCCCTGGTCGATCAGGTTTTTATCCTGAGCGGCGAGGAACAGGCCTTGCGCATACTTGCTGGCAACTTCTTGAGCTAACATTTACAGTTAGGCTTTCTCTATATTGTCGATGAAACTGCCGATCAGCTCGCGATGTTTGGCATCATCGAGCCGTTCCCTGATAATCTTCTCAGTGGCCGTCATTGTCATAGCGACCATGTCGTCCTTCAGGGCGACTTTGGCCTTGGCCACATCGCGCTCAATCTCGCCTTTAGCCTTTTCGGTAATGGACTTGGCTTCATCGCGAGCTTGTGCCTTGAGTTCTTCAGCGATCTTTTTGCCTTCGTCAACAGCTTCGACGAGCTTTTGACGTCGTTCGGAGTCGATATCCTTGAGCTTGACTTCGTATTCAGCCGTCAGGGAATCAACCTTCACTTTTTCGTCCTCGATCGCCTTGAACTCGTCGGCAATCTTATTGCGCCGATCTTCCATAAGCTTCAGAAGCGGCGCCCAGGCATACTTCTTCAGAAGCAGGAAGGTGATCAGGAAACCGACAGCATGAGTTACCAGTTGTGGTAGCTCAGGGATGATTTTGATATCCATAGTCTCTGACCTGTCCTTCAAGTGTGGGGGAAGCACAGGTGCTTCCCCGTCAACGTAATCTGCTTCTTAACCGAGTTTGCCCATAGCGACGAAGTAGGCGATGAACACGTAAATGGTGAGGGCCTCGATAAAGGCCGCACCGATGATCATCGCAACCTGGATCTTACCAGCCGCTTCCGGCTGACGGCCCATGGCTTCCATCGCCGAACCGACCGCACGGCCAATACCGTACGCGGATCCCACAGCTGCCAGACCCAACCCCAGCGGGGCGGCAAGAGCCAGCATCGAACCAAAATGCTCCATCATGTCCTCCTACGAGTTCTTAACGAATGGTCTATAACCGTTTTTGTTAACTTACGCACCTTAGTGCTCATGCTCCTCGTGGGGGAGCATCAGCAGAATATAAATAGTTGACAGCAATGCGAACACGAGCGCCTGTACCGTTGAGAGCAGCAGGCCCAGGAAATAGAAGGGGGTCTGCAGCGGGATGCCGACGAAGTCAGCGATAAACGGCGTGATGGCGATACCCATGCCGACGAAGACGGCAATGAGTGTATCCTCACCGGTGATGTTGCCGAACAGACGAAGGGCCAGGCTCATGGGTTTGGCCAGTTCACCGATGATGTGCAATGGGAACATCAGGATCACCATTACCCCAGTGATGACATCGCGTGGTTGTCCGGCAAGGTGATCCAGATATCCCAAAACTCCCAGTCGCCGGATGCCTGTCCACTGGGCATAGAAGAAGACCAGCAGGGCGAGCGACAGAGTGATATTCAGGCTTGTGGATGGTGAGTGTCCCAGGGGGATCATGCCCATCCAGTTGTTGATCAGGATGTATACGAACAGCGTACCCAAAAATGGCGTATAGCGCTTGGCGTCTTTGCCAAGAATGGAGTGGAAGAAGTTGTAGAGACCTTCGACCACCATTTCGACTCCGTTCTGGAAGGGCCCGGGCATCATTTCTCGTTTACGGTAGGCGACCTGGGCGAGAATGACGAGAATGATGGCGGTGACGAAGGCATAGATGACATTGACCCATTGTTCCAGCCAGCCGGTATGCAGGTAGTACTCAAGGTAATAGACCAAGCTGGGAAGATGACCGGGGCCACCGTGATCGTCGTGACCACCTTCTCCCCCATGGCCGCCGGTTGCGGCCACCGTCAGCCACGGCATTGCCTTAGGTAATGCTACTGCCAGAATATGGGCGAAATAGACAAGCATCAAAGCGCCTCATTCAATTGGTTATTGGCCCGGGTGTTGTCCATTCCCAGAAGGACGCGGGCGACAACCTTGAGCACGACCACGGCGAGCGGCAGAGAAAAGCCGATCAGCAATGGCAACAGGCCAAACACTTCCACTTTCAAAAGAAAATACCCTGCCAGGTAAAGCAGGGGGAATTTGACGAATGCGAACACGGCCACCTGTATCTTGTCTATCTGTCCGGGTTTGACCGCAGCCTTAACCAGCGCTACCAGGAAGAACAGATTAATCATCGACCAGATACCCGCGGACATAATGGCCAAGGCGGTATAGAAGCCGGCATAGGGAGAGACGAACACCAGGCAGAGCAACAGCAAGACGCCGGTTGTTTTCAGCGTGCGAAGAATGAACTCAAAACCCAGCGTTGTCTTTGTCGGTTGTGTCATCCGAAGATGCCTTCTTAATCAGTCGGTAGGTTTCGACACCGGCGGAACCTAATCCGAGTAAAATACCAACCAGCGACAAATAGGGGTCGGTACCGAATTTCGTGTCCAGCCACCAACCGATTCCGTAGCCAATCAACGGAGCGGCCAGCATCATGGCCGGCACTGTCGTCAAGATAGCGATTTTCCGTAGATCGCTATCTTTGTCGCCTTTCGGCTGGGGACTTAGCAGACCCATACGACCCCGGCTTCAAAATTTAAGTTGCCAATATACTCAGGGGACATGGCGTGTCAACCCCTTTTTGTTTGGGTTTCTCGTATTCCATTTTCTCATAATAAGATAAGAAAGTGAAAAACCCTCAATGTATATCCTGTTGTACTCGAAAGTTTGAGAAAAATGTAACAAAGATGCCGGAGATCGGTCTTTTGGTGGCGGCGGAGTTGGAAGCGCGTTCACCGGACATACAACATGAGATAAATGATGACACCGGTGAGTGAAACGAACATCCACACAGGCCAGACCCAGCGAACCACCCTGACATGGCGATCGAACTGAGAGGTGAAGGCCCACCAGAGCGCGAGGAGTATGAACGGAACCATGACGGCGGCCAAGATGACGTGCGGGATAAGGATGGCGAAGTAAACAGGACGCGTCCAGTCATGATAGGGATACGGCACGGAGCCCACATAGTAGTGATAGATCAGGTAGCTGGTGAGAAACAGTGCCGACACGACGACGGCGCCGATCATGACTTTCTTGTGGGTCTGACGGTCGCGTTTGCGCTTGATATAGATCCAGCCGGTGAGCAGCAACACGGTGGCGCATCCATTCAGAATGGCGTTGACGGTAGCCAGATCGTTGACGCTCATTGGATGCGCTCCACGAGAATTGGCAGGTGGGTGCGGAGGACTTCGACACTGGCGCGGTCCATGCCATCGTAGTAGCCTCGGATGCGCGCCTGATGATCGACCAGGGCGAACTTTGTGGAGTGTCCGCCGGGGAGGTCCTCGGCGGCCAGGAGGAACTGGCCCTCGCAGACTTCAATGACATCCTCGAGGGGGCCGGTCAGGTAGTACCAAGTGTCGCCCTCTACCCCTCGCTGTTTGAGGTAGTCCTTGACGGTTTCGGGGTCATCGTACTCGGGATCGACGGAGATAGAGACGATCTGCACCTGTGGGACGTCCTTGTAGACCTCGTGGATCTCATCGAGGAAGCCTGCCATGACGGGGCATGCGCCGGGGCAACGAGTGAACATGAAGGCGACGATACTGATTCTGTCGTGCAGGTTCTGTTCAGTGAACACTTCGCCATCCTGATCGATGAATTCGAACGGTCCGACCTGTGCGATAACGGGCAGTTCGGCGCGTGAGCGCTCGGCTTGTTTGACGATAAACATGGCGACCGTACCCATAATGAGGACAAGGATGATGATGGCGATGAGCAACCCGAACATATTGCGACCGGTCATGATCAATATCTCCTTTTGCGGCTGCGATCGGCCGCGACGTAGAGTATCAGCAACAATCCGATATACAGGGCCGCCACCCACTGGTGCAGCAGTTGGAGGATAGCCGGTATTCCAAGGAGGATGAACCCGAGACCGAGCGCGATCTGGAGGCCCACGAGGACCATCATAGCAACCATGGCCTGCACGGTGAGTGTATGCGGTTGTTGGCTTCGGGTGAGCAACCGGTGACCAACGTACCAGGTCAGCGCTGCGAGGGCAAGGCCGAGGAACAGGTGAACGTGATTCAACGCACCCACAGCGGTATACCACTCAGCGGGGGTAGCGAGGGGTAGTTGCTGTCGCACAATCTCGAGGGCCTCTCGAATCTGTGTACCCAGTCCGACCTGCACCAGCGCCACGACCCAGAGGAGAATGGTCAGCTTGCCGGTGTTCTCGGGGTAGTGAGCTTCGCGTCCTGCTCTGGGATTTTCGTGATAGTAAGCCTGGAGGCTGACCCAGATGAGCAGGGAAACGATCAGCAGGGCGAGGATGAGATGTACGGTTACAATCGCCGGCTCGAGGTGTGAGGACACAACCTGCGAGCCCTGCCATCCCTGAAATGCGACCAGGAGGGCGGCGGCGATGGCCGGCCAGACGATACGCTTGACATGGCGGTACTTGATGATGGCCCAGATGGCGAGGGTGGCAATGAGCAACCCGGTGATCATGCCGAGAAGTCGATTGGTGTACTCAATCCAGGCGAGGGTGAAGTTGAACAGGCTGGGGTCTATATGTGGCGGGAGTTGGTCGATGCTGGTCGGCGGGATCCATCGACCGAAACATTTGGGCCAGTCGGGACAGCCCATGCCGGCTCCGGAGACGCGCACGAGGCCGCCGGCAAAAATCAGCAGATAGGTGAATAGTGTGGTGAAAACGCCGAAGCGGCTAAAGGCGTTCATGGCCGTCTCCCTGAATCCAATCGACCGGTTCCTGGTCACGTCCGTGGTGACCGCTATCCGAGTGCAGGTTAGGTTTCGTCAGGGCCGATGACAAGTCTTAAATGCAACCCTTCCGGATCAGTTTCCAGAGGGAGCTCTGGTTGTGTCCACGGCGGTGGTGTCGACCTGGCCCTGTGTGATGGTGTCAGTGCCGGCTGCTGCCGTTGTATCCTGCTGATACATGGCGGCCTGGGGACTAATGGGCCCGGTTTCATCGATGTCGACATCGCCGCGAGTCATAGTGTCGGCCATAGTCAGGACGATCAGGACACCCAGGGTCAACAGGGCAACGAGGAAGATCATGAGGTATACCTTGCTGTCATACTTCAGGTGCATGAAATACAGCGCTACAAGCGAGGCCTTGGCGACAGCGACAGCCATCGCGACCAGCAGGTTGAACACACCGAAGTGCACGTAGGAGATGCCGACCGTAATAGCGGTCAGGATCAGAAGGCCGGCGGTCACCAAGAAGTAGGTGCGCAGGGGCAGGATATGATGATGTGCGTGTGACTGGCGGTTCATGACTCTACCCTATCAAATAGAATAACGGGAACAGGAAGATCCAGACCAGGTCGACGAGGTGCCAGTACAGACCGGTCATTTCAATCGGTGTATAGTACTCGGACGAGAAATCATTGCGGATGGTGCGGCGAAGGACCCAGCCGATGGTGAACATGCCTGCGATAACGTGGATACCGTGCAAGCCGGTCATCAGGAAGTAGACGCTGAAGAAGACATGAGGGTTATCCCCCTGGATGCCATCGAACGTGTAGAGTTTGCCGGGGAGCTGACCGAGGTGGATCTTGTGGCTGTACTCGAAGTATTTGACTACGAGGAAGACAGCGGCCAGGGCCAGAGTGGCTATGAGCATCCGAATCGTCTGCTTGCGGTTTCCGAGCTGCATACTTCGAATGGCCAGCGCCATGGTCAGTGAGCTGATAATCAGCACGACGGTGTTGAGCGAACCCAGCTCGCGGTCGAGAAACAAGTGGGCGTTGTAGAACATGTCCGGGTGCCACGAGCGATAGACGGCGTAGGCCAGAAACAGCCCGCCGAACAGGAGGATTTCGGTCAGCAGGAAGACCCACATGCCGAGCTTGGCCGATTCGGCCTGCTGCTGGGAAGTGCTGAAGTGATGGGCCAGGTGCTTGGGGTGCTCGGCCGACTCGGTACTCATTTGGCGATTTCCTTCCTGTGGTCGTCGAGTCGCTTCTTCGGGTCGATCACATCGTAGTCATAGGGTCCGTGCTCGAGGACCATGGGTCGGTCGAAGTTATGCGGGATGGGCGGAGACGTGGTCTCCCACTCCATCGTGAGTGATCGCCAGGGGTTGGCCGGGGCCTTCTTGCCCTTGAACAGGGAGTGAATGAGATAGACGGCCATGACAACAAATCCAAGTCCGAGCACCCAGGAGCCATAGGTGCTGAAAGCGTGCATGCGGTGGTAGGTATCGACGTAGGTATAGTACCGCCGTGGCATCCCCTGAGAGCCCATGATGAACTGGGTGAAGAAGGTGGCGTTGAAACCGATGAAGATCAGGGCCAGGGAGATTTTGGCCCAGAATTCGTTGTACATGCGTCCCCACATTTTGGGCCACCAGAAGTGCAGGCCGCCGAGGAAGGCCATGACGGTCCCCCCCATCATGACGTAGTGGAAGTGTGCAACAATGAAATACGTGTCATGCAGGTGCACATCGACAGCCAGTGAGCCGAGTACGATGCCGGTGAAGCCACCGATGGTGAACAAGAAGAGAAATGACAAGGCATAGAGCATGGGTGTCTTGAGTTCAATGGAGCCCTTGTACATGGTGGCGACCCAGTTGAACACCTTGATGCCGGAGGGTATACCGACGAAGAAGGTGAGGAACGAGAAGATCATGGCGGCCAGTTCGGACTGGCCGGAGACAAACATATGGTGGCCCCAGACGAGGAAGCTCACGAAAGCGATGCCGAGGCTGGAGAAGGCAATCATTTTGTAGCCGAAGATTTTCTTGTGCGAGAAGGTGGCAATGAGTTCGGAGATGATGCCCATAGCAGGGAGGATCATAATATAGACAGCCGGGTGCGAATAGAACCAGAAGAAGTGCTGGTAGAGTACGGGGTCACCTCCCATGGCGGGATCGAAGATGCCGATACCGAAGGTTCGTTCGACCATGAGCAGGACCAGCGTGATGCCGAGCACCGGCGTCGCCATGACCTGGATAATGGAGGTGGCATAGAGCGCCCAGACCATCAGCGGCATTTTGAACCAGGTCATGCCGGGGGCACGCAGTTTGTGAATTGTCGCGATGAAGTTGATGCCGGTGAAGATCGATGAGAAGCCAAGGACGAAGGCCCCAAAGGTCAGGGATATGACGGCGGTGCCGGTTTCGGTGGAGTATGGCGTATAGAAGGTCCAGCCGGTGTCGGCGCCTCCGGCGACAATCGAATAGAGGCAGATCACGGCGCCGGCGACATAGATGTACCAACTGGCCAGGTTGAGTCTGGGAAAGGCGACGTCCTTGGCGCCGATCATCAGCGGGAGGACGAAATTGCCCAGTGCAGCCGGGATGGAAGGAATGATGAACAGGAAGATCATAACGGCGCCGTGCAGGGTGAAGAACTGGTTGTAGGTATCAGCATCCATGAGGACCTGATCGGGGCTGAGCAGTTCAAGGCGGAGCAGCATGGCGAAGATACCGCCGAGCAGGAACGAGGCCATGATGCCATAGAGGTACAGGACGCCGATTCGTTTGTGATCCAGAGTGAACAACCAGTTCTTGATACCGGGTGGATCGTTGAGGTAGTTCGTTTCGGCAATTGCCTTTTCAAGCGTACTCATGTTACTGTTCTTCCTTCAGCGACTTAATAAACTCAATCAGGGCGTCTACCTCGCGGTCTTCAAGCAGGCCCTGATAGGTTGGCATGACCGGATCGTATCCGGCGACGATCTTGGCCTGGGGGTTGAGGATGGACTCACGCAGGTAGTTCTCATCGACGGTAATGAAGGAACCATCGGCAAGCGCCTGCTGGGCGCCGAACCTCTGTTTGAACGACGGGCCGACATTGGCGGATCCATCGACAGAGTGGCAGGTGTTGCAAGCCTTGGAGACATAGAGGCGACGTCCGAAATCGGCGAGGTTCTCGCCCTCGGCGGGACCGCTGCCGGCCTCGACCCACTGGTTGTATTCACTTTCGCTGACCACCTTGACCTTGCCGATCATTTCGGCGTGACCTTTGCCACAGTATTCGGTGCAGAAGAGGTCGAACTCACCGCGTTGGGTGGCCTCGAACCAGGTGACACTATAGCGGTTGGGCAGCACGTCCATTTTCACCCGGAAGTTGGGGACGAAGAAGCTATGAATGACATCCTGAGATGACATCAGCAGCTTGATCGGTTGATTGACCGGTACAACCAGTTCATTGACGGCCGAGGCGCCCTCGGGGTAATCGAATGACCAGAACCACTTCTGAGCAGTGACCTTTATCTCCATAGCGTCGCCGGGGACGATATTCATCTTCAGGTAGGTGCGAAAGCCCATGACAAACACGATGACAATGAGCACCGTGGGGATGGCGGTCCAGACGATCTCCAGGACGGTATTGTGCGTGGGAGCATCGGAGCGTGTCGGCTCACCTCGCCGGCGATAGCGGACGACGAAGAGCAGCGTCGCGAACGTCACGACGGCGAAGAAGAAGATCGAGGCCGCATAGATGAAGTAGAACTGAAAATCGACTTCACCGGAGATTGTCGAGCCTGACGGCGGCAGAAACAGTGTTCCTGTAGTATCCATAACCAACCAGCTATGCAGTTACCTTTTCATTTGTATCCTGATTGAGTTTGTGTCGGCGGCGGCGCCTTTCGCGCAGCAGCAATGTTCCGAGGAACAGGCCTACCACGATGATGGTTAGCACGCCTCCCAATCGCATAACGTTTCCGGCAAAGACAACATACGAGCCGGAATCGGGATCGTAGTGAAAGCAGGAGAGGATGATGCGATCGATGGTGCTGCCGATTTTGCCATCGGCGGCCTCCATGAGGCCGAGCTTGATATCCTGCGGTTTGAAGCGAATGCCATAGAGATAGCGGCTGATGACGCCCTCGGGCGAAAGCAGAGTGATGACGGCCGGGTGGGCGTATTCATCGCGTGACTCGACCCAGTAGTACTCGAACCCGATGGCATCGGCGATGGCTTTCGATGACTCCTCGGGGCCAGAGAGGAAAGCCCAGCCCCGGCTGAGGTCCTCAACATCGCTTTGGTCCATGTAAGTCTGTTTCTTGGCGGTGGCCAGTTCGTGGCCCTCCTCGGGGTTGATGCTGATAGCGACGATCCGGTAATCCTTGTGGGGTTTGAGGCTGACCTGAGCGATAGCATCGGCTACGCCGTTGAAGACCAGGTTGCACAGCATGGGGCACCGGTAGTATCCCAGAATGAGGATCACCGGTCGGCCGTCCTGGAAGTAATTGGCGAGGGTGACCGGTTCACCATCTTCATTGAAGAATGGAATGTTGAGATCCAGGGAGTCTCCCAGATGCTCCTTGACATCGATACCCTCCAGTTCGCGGGGCTTGTCCTGGACAAGCTGTGCCCGTGCTGCTGGTAAGGCCAGTGCGAGGATACAGGCTGTTATCGCTATGTGCATCAATCGATTCATCAAAGTCCTCAGTACGGCATTCGGGGCCCTTGAACTTTGGGGCCGGTCGTATTTTCAACAGGGAAACTGGTCACGGGGTTCTATCTTTTTTGTGATTATATGAACCCACAAAGTCCTTGTTTATAACAGAGTATGACTGACTGTGGGTCGCTGGTCCTCCCGCCGACCGAGGTATCTTGTTAAGTAGTTAACAAGTTTGTTGTTACAGTATCACAGGGTGGATTATGAACCACCGGAGTTCTGGCGTTGCCGGAAGGCTTCATCGGCGTAGACTTCCATGGCGCGTTCGATTGGGATCCGGTAGACACCGGCTTTTTGATCGATGACGTCGTAGGCGTTGAGGATTTCGGCCTCGCGAGCACGGATATCGCGCAGCGTTGCTGATTCTCGGGTGAGTACCTGCTCGTTGACCAGTTCCTCTTTGACCTGGATGAAGTACTCGTTGAGGATCACCAGGAAAAGGAGGACGACGATGACGACGACCATGCCTACGGCCACAACCTTGGTGACGTTGACGTCGCTTGTCTCGTAGCCTTCGGCCTGTTGTTTGTGTTGTTCGTGTTCGCTCATATGTTTAGACTGCGCATTAAGTATTCGTGAACTTAATCGAGGCCTCCAGGCCAGGGTCGTTGACCGGGATCACCTTGTTGCCAAGGAATTTACGGTGCAGATACCAGATGAAGACGCCGCCGATTCCGACCAGCGTCGCCAAGTCCATCCAGGACGGATATGCTCCGTGCTGATGCAGATTCGGCAGGACGATCCAATAGATGTCAATATAGTGCACGATGAGGAACCAGATACCGAGGAAGGTCAGTACAATGGGGCTGCGTTTGGCGGCGCGGGTGAGCATGGCAAAGAAGGGAATGACGAAATGGCCAAAGACGATAATCAGGCTGACTGCCTGCCAACCGCCTTCCCATCGGTGTTTGTACCAAATCGTTTCCTCGGGGATGTTCGCGTACCAGTAGAGGAAATACTGTGAGAAGGCCATGTAGGCCCAGAAGATCAGGAAAGCGAACATCAGTTTGCCCAGGTCATGATAGTGTTCGGCAGTGATGACGTTTGTCAACTGGCCGTTGCGGCGCAAGTACATGACGATAAGTGTC
>CAZXRO010000046.1:7924-13880 GCA_964642435.1 uncultured Ignavibacteriales bacterium | reverse complement strand
CAATCCTCATCCCGTATGGCACAGAGGTAGCCTCGGTCAGCGTCACCACCGATGGTGGTATAGTGCTCGGCCAAGGCTATCAGATTGCACCGGTGACCCGTCCGGTTCCGCTTTCGGCGATGCCGAATCAGGTGGCCCCGGTCCAGAAGGACTTCGCCATTTACGGTCTGCAGGATGCCTACCCGCAACTGCTGCATGAGACGATCGGCACGCAGTCAGTCCGCGGGTACCAGATCTTAACGGTGAAACTGCACCCGGTGCAGTACAATCCGTCCAACGGCGAGTTGATCTATCATCCGCGGCTGCACGTATCCGTGACCACAACGGCCAGCGGTCGCAGCCATGAGTTGCTGCGCGGACTGGCAAAGGATGCCGACTATGTTGCCGCCAAGATCGACAATCCGGACGAGTTGAGCAGCTATGCCGGCGCCGGCAAGCGGACCCGTGAGGCGTTCGACCTGCTCATTATCACTACCCCGTCTCTGGCAGCATCGTTTGCGCCACTCAAAGATTTCCGGGACAGCACCGGTATCGCCACCGAAATACACACCACCGATGATATCGGCAGCACCACTCCCGCCGATGTCCGTGACTACATTCGCGATCGTTACCTGAACGACGGTATCCAGTATGTGCTGATCGGCGGCGATGACGACATCATCCCGGCCCGGGACCTCTTTGTTCGCGCATGGCCAGGGTCCTCGTACCTTGAGTACAACATGCCCAGTGATGTTTTCTTCGGCTGCCTCGACGGTACTTACAATTACGATGGTGACTCCAACTGGGGTGAGCCGACCGATGGCGAAGGGGGTGGCGATGTCGACCTTGTGGCGGAAGTGTTCATCGGACGCGCTTCGGTTGGCAACGCTACCGAGGCCGCTCGGTTTGTCAATAAGACCATCCAGTACCAGACGGCCACCGGGTCGTATTTGACCGATGTTCTCATGTGTGGGGAGCATCTCGGTTTCGGCGGCGAGTCTGAATACGCCTGCGGTATGATGAACCAGATCGTCGACTCCTCGGATGCCGACGGCTATTCGACGACCGGCATCCCCTCGGATTTCTTCGATGTTGATTACCTCTACGACTGCGAGGGCACGTGGTCGGCCAGCGAGCTGATCAGCCGCATCAACACCGGCCGTCACATCATCAATCACCTCGGTCACGGCAGCGAAGACTACGCAATGAAGCTCTACAGTTCCACCGTGCTCAACTCGCTGACGAATACGAATCTGGTCTTTGTCTATTCGCAAGCGTGCCTGTCGGGTCATCTTGATGGTCAGGATTGCTTTGCCGAAACGATGACAATCAAGACCGACCATGGCGCCTTCGCCATCATCATGAACGCACGCTATGGCTGGGGTAGCAGCTACTCCACCGATGGTCCCTCGCAGCGTTTCGATCGCGAGTTCTGGGATGCGGTCTTTGACCCCACTGAAGCCAAGACGCAACTCGGCCGAGCCAACCACGACAGCAAAGAGGACAACCTCTACCGCATCAACGAGAGTTGCATGCGCTGGTGTTACTACGAATTGAACCTGTTCGGTGACCCCACTGTCACCATACGAGGTTTGGACGATTGCGAGGATCTTGATGGCGATGGCATCTGTGACGTCTTCGACAACTGTCCGGATGTTGCCAATGCCAATCAGCTCGACAGCGATGACGACGGTATCGGCGATGTCTGTGATATCTGCCCGGACAATTACGATCCGGCACAGAGCGACAGCGACGGCGATGGTATCGGCGATGCCTGCGACAATTGCCCGGGAATCAGCAATCCCGACCAGCTCGATTCCGATAACGACGGAGTAGGTGACCCGTGTGACGGTTGTCCCGACAACCCAGACAAAACTGATCCGGGTGTCTGTGGCTGTATGTTCCCTGATGTTGACAGCGACGGCGATGGTGTCATGGATTGCAACGACAACTGCCCCGGTGGCGATGACAACCTCGATTCAGACAATGACGGCACACCCGATGGCTGCGATGATTGCCCCAACGACCCCAATAAGATCGCTCCTGGCATCTGTGGATGCGGTGTGCTCGATGCTGACAGTGACGGCGACGGATCGCTTGACTGCGATGATATCTGTCCCGGCCACGACGACAACGCCGATGCCGATGGTGATGGCGTCCCGGATGGCTGTGACATTTGCCCGGGGCACAATGACAATGCCGATGCCGATAGTGATGGTATTGCCGATGGCTGTGACAACTGCCCCGCGCATGCCAACAGCGCCCAGTCAGATACCGATGAGGATTCGGTGGGAGATGCCTGTGACAACTGTCCGGACACGCCGAACACCGACCAGGCTGATATCAATGACGACGGTATCGGTGATGCTTGCTGTTGCCAGGGCATTACCGGCAACATCGACGATGATGCCAATGACCTGGTCAACATCAGCGACCTGACCGCGCTGGTTGACTTCCTGTTCGCCGATGGTGACATGCCACTGTGCCCGGAAGAGGGTAACATCGATGGTGATATCAGCGAGTCAATCAACGTGGTTGATCTGACCAGCCTGGTCAACTACCTGTTTGACAACGGCGATGCGCCGGCCCCGTGTACGGACTGATCGCAGCGATATCAATACCATGAGAAACAAGTGCGGCCGCTCGACTCAGTGTCGGGCGGCCGCTTTCTGTTCTACCGTAAAGGCTTGTCCAGCCGGCCTACTGGCCAACCTCAGCGCCCGCCTTCGGCATTTCACTCTCTTCGCGTGCGGGCGCGTTCTTCACGTACTTGTCGAGCCACTCGGTCGATTCCCACAGCACGTGCATGATAGACTCGTATGCCCGATAGCTGTGGCTCTCATGCGGCAGCATGACCAACCGCACCGTGGCACCGTGGCCCTTCAGAGCATCATAGAAACGTTCGCTCTGCAGCGGGAAGGTACCGCTGTTGTTGTCCGCCTCTCCGTGCACCAGCAGGATGGGTTCGTTGACTTTGTCCGCATGCATGAACGGCGACATGGTGAAATATACCTCGGGCGCCTCCCACAGTGTACGCTCCTCGGACTGGAAGCCGAACGGAGTCAGGGTACGATTGTAGGCACCGCTTCGGGCGAGGCCCGTGCGGAACAAGTCGCTGTGCGCCAGCAGATTGGCCGTCATAAAGGCACCGTACGAATGGCCGCCGATAGCAACACGATCGGGATCACCCACTCCGCGTCTGGTCACCTCGTCGATCGCCGCCTGAGCGTTGGCAACAAGCTGCTCAACAAAGGTGTCATTGGGTTCCTGGTCTCCCTCGCCGACAATGGGCATACTCAGATCATCGAGTACCGCATAGCCATGAACTAACCACAACGCCGGTGACCACCACCCCACTCGGACAAAACGATAGGGAGAATCAGTCACCTGACCGGCCGCATCGGCACTCTTGAACTCGCGTGGATAGGCCCACATCAGTATCGGCAAGGGACCATCTCTGTCCTTGTCATATCCGGCCGGCAGATACAGTGTCCCCGTCAGTTGCAGGCCGTCCTCGCGCTCGAAACGAATCATCTCCTTGGTCACGTCTTTGAGCTGCGGGGTCGGGTGCTCGAAGAACGTCAGTTGCTGCAGTTTGTTGTCCTTCAAGTCGCGAAGGAAATAGTTCGGGGGCTCATCGATCGTCTCGCGGCGAGTCAAGAGCACGCGCTCTTCAGGATCAATCAGGATGACCGGGTCTTCATAGTACGGAGCTGCCGACCTGAAGATCGTCTCCGTTTCCCCGGTCTCGATATCATAGATGTTCACAAACGGCTGATCTCCCTCCTCACTGGCCCCATCGCCGGTCAAGAAGAGCTTGCTGCCACCATCGGCAGTCATCAGCACACTGGTACCCTGGTCGGTCCAGCGCGTGAGCGGACTGCCCGGATCGTTGTACCGGTCTTCCCAGTTGCGCTCAATCATCAGCACCGGTTCGGCATCGGGATTGCCCGGCTGAATGCGCCAGGTGCGCTGCAGACGTGTAGGCCACCACCAGCTCGACACCAGGGCGAGTTCTTCACTCCCCCACGTCACGCCACCATAGCGATACGCCAGATCGGCCAGCGCTGTCGGGTCTTGCTCGAATGGAGCCGGCTGCATGTAGAGCCGGTCACGTATCTCGGCCTCGGCGGCGGCATCGCCACCATCCTGGGCCTCCACCCAGTACACGGTGGCATCGGCGTCATTGCGCCAGTTGAATGAGCGCGGGCCGGTGCGCACCGACCCGAAAGTAATCGGAATATCTTCGGCCAATGGAACGTCGGCCAGCTCCTTGACCAGATTACCATCCATGTCCCATACCTGAACCGTGTAAGGAAAACGGCTCATGGGGACTGCGTACGAGAACGGTTGATGGATTGCTTCCACCAGCAACAACTTACCGTCTGGTGATGGCCGGTAATCACGGATCATGGCAGGATCGCCGATGGCGGTAGCATCACCCTCGATCGACACCCGGACCAGCTGACCGGTGGTGTAATGCTCGAACAGGGCCTCATCGTGCTTGTTGGCCAGCATGTCCTGATAGGTGGGTGCCGGGCGCTTGTCTCCGATGTTTTCCTGTACGACCGGGCCAGTCGGAATCAGCGCTTCCTTCGGCGGGTCGGCCTGATCCGGAAGCACCGCATTCATGATAATCGTTTTGCCGTCGGACACCCACGTATAGGCCTCCCCGGCGGCATCGTTGACGAAATGGGTGGTTACGCTGGAGGCGGTACCATCGTCCACCCCGGCGACCCACAGCTCAATGTGATTCATGAAAGAGAGTGTGAACGCAATGTGCTTGCTGTCGGGCGACCAGCTCACATTGGCAATCTTCGGATCGGGTGGCAGATTCTCAACCCGCACTTCCCTGCCACCATCGACTTGACGAAATTCAAGCCCGTTGTAGTAGCGTTCGCGACTGGGGCCGTTGTTGCGGGGATTGATCCGCAGTCCGGCCAAACGGAGCTCGGGTTGCGCCACCTCCGCTATCGAGGGATACTTCGGACGCTCCAACAGCACCATCCACTGTCGATCGGGGCTGATGGATACCAGTGGGGTCAGGGGAGCATCGATCAGGCTGGCAATACTCTCCGGCGGTCGCATGTACTCCTGTTGCTCGACCGCGCCTGCAGGCAATACCAGCACCATCAGCACAACAAGTGCTGCTGACAGCATGGTAACTGTCAATCGCATTAGCGGACAAGTGGGTTTGATGGTATGTTTCGATGAACGTGCCTCCATGGCGTACTCCTTTTCTGCGTATTGCGATTTCGCCGCAGTTGCTTTCAGATTACATAGTCGATATCCAAGAATACAGTACCACGCGCCTGTTGACAAGTGTTCGACCACAGGATATCCGCCGCCTGCTGAGTCTGCACGATTGGTCACAGCAATCACTTTGCCGACTTTTTGGGTCTGCACAGGACATTTTGTCGACCCGACGTCCTGATTTAACTTGACCTTAACCCCGTCACCGGTTTAAACTTGGACCAATTGGTGGTTGTACGAACCGACGCCCCCCTGTGGCGCCACAAGGAGGATAGCACCGCCGTGGATATCGAACTGCTTTCCCGAATACAATTCGCATTCACAATCGGATTCCATTACCTGTTCCCCCCGCTGAGTATCGGCCTGGGCCTGTTTCTGGTCATCATGGAGGGAACCTACCTGTGGACCAAGAACCCCCTGTACCACAACATGACCCGCTACTGGGTCAAGATCTTCGGGCTGATATTCGCCCTTGGCGTGGCCAGCGGGATCGTAATGGAGTTCCAATTCGGCACCAACTGGGCCACGTACTCTCGCTATGTCGGCGATGTGTTCGGCAGCGCCCTGGCCGCCGAGGGAATCTTCGCCTTCTTCCTGGAGTCAGGCTTTCTGGCCATTCTGCTATTCGGGTGGAATAAGGTCAAGCCCACCACACATTTCATCGCCACGATCCTGGTTGCTTTCGGTGCACACTTTTCGGCTATATGGATCGTGGTGGCCAACT
>CAZXRO010000046.1:0-7914 GCA_964642435.1 uncultured Ignavibacteriales bacterium | reverse complement strand
GCAACAGACACCAGCCGGATTCCACCTGGTGGAAACATCCAACGGCGTCCGTGCTGAGATCACCGATTTCTGGCAGGTGGTGTTCAATCCCTCGTTCATTGACCGTATCACCCATGTCTACATGGGCTGCTGGCAGGCCGCGGCGTTCTTCGTATTGAGCGTCAGCGCGTACTACCTGCTGCGCGGCAAGCACAAAGACTTCGCCAGGGGTTCCATGAAGATTGCCATCGTCATCGCCGTGTTCGCCTCTCTCGGCCAGTTGGTTACCGGTCACATGTCTGCTGACACCCTGGCTGAGACTCAGCCGGCCAAGCTGGCCGCCATGGAGGGGCACTACGCATCCAGCGCTCCGGCCGGAGCGTATATCCTCGGGTGGGTCGATGAAGAGGGTGAAAAAGTCAGCGGCATCGAGATCCCCGGTCTGCTGAGCTGGCTCGTTCACCAGGACACTGAGGCTCCCGTCACGGGCCTGCAGGCATTCGACAAGGAAGACCGGCCGCCGGTCAACATCGTTTTCCAGAGCTACCACATCATGGTATCCGTCGGCTTCGCACTGATTGCCCTGTCGATCATCGGTTTGATTACCTGGGTTACCGGTGCCCTGTTCAAGGCACGATGGCTGCTGTGGGTGATGGTCTTCTCGGTGCTGCTGCCGCAGATCGCCAACCAGCTCGGGTGGATCACCGCTGAGGTCGGCCGACAACCGTGGATTGTCTACGGACTGCTGCGCACCGAGGATGCCCTGTCGGTGTCAGTTGGGATAGGCGAGGTGTGGACCTCGCTGATTCTCTTCGTACTAATCTACGCTCTTCTGTTCGCACTGTTCATATATCTGCTCAATGAGAAAATCCAGCACGGGCCTGTCTTTGATTCGGCCAAGTCATCGGGAGGGCGATCCTGATGGAAT
The DNA here is from genome assembly GCA_964642435.1 of uncultured Ignavibacteriales bacterium. Taxonomy (GTDB): domain Bacteria; phylum Zixibacteria; class MSB-5A5; order GN15; family FEB-12; genus WJKG01. Next base: position 7,007 of record CAZXRO010000046.1, on the reverse strand, counting down.
TCACATTCGACCTCAATAGCATCTGGTTCATCCTTGTCGGCGTCCTCTTTGCCGGCTATGCCATACTCGATGGCTTCGACCTGGGCGTCGGAGCCCTCCATCTGTTTGTCAAGTCCGACCACGACCGGCGTATCTTCCTGAACTCGATTGGCCCCGTCTGGGACGGGAACGAGGTGTGGCTGGTAACCGGCGGTGGTGCCCTGTTCGCCGCCTTCCCCGAGGTCTATGCGACCTCCTTCTCTGGCTTCTACATGGCCATGATGCTGCTATTGGTGGGGCTTATCTTCCGCGCTGTGGCTATTGACTTCCGAAGCAAACGCCAGAACCCCACCTGGCGCCAGTTCTGGGATGTCAGCTTCAGCGGCGCGAGCGTCCTGGCCTCGCTGCTGATCGGCGTGGCGCTGGGCAATATCGCCTGGGGCATCCCACTCGATGAGGCCGGAGAGTTCGTCGGCTCGTTTATCGGCCTCTTGCATCCCTACGCTATACTTGTCGGCGTGACAACGGTAGTCATGTTCATCATGCACGGCGCTATCTACCTCGTGATGAAGACCGAGGGAGAACTGCATGACCGAATACGCGGCTGGATCAACAGAACCATCGTCGTATTCATTGTCTGCTACGTGCTGACCACCATGGCGACACTCATCTTCCTGCCGCACATGGCGGAGAACCTTAAGGCGTCCCCCTGGTTGTTCGTGGTACCATTGCTCAATGCCCTGGCTATTGCCAACATCCCCCGCGAGATTCACCACGGAAGAGACTTCAGGGCCTTCCTCTCCTCGTGTGCATCAATGGCGGCCCTGCTGACCCTGTTCGGAATCGGCATGTATCCCAACCTCATCCTGTCCAAGCCCGTCGTCGCCAACAGCCTGACCGTCTACAACGCCTCCTCCTCCGAGACAACCCTCTGGATAATGCTCGTTATGGCCATTCTCGGTATGCCGATGGTGATAGCCTACACGGCCAGCATTTACTGGATATTCCGAGGTAAGGTGAAGCTGGATGACAGCAGTTACTAAACTGCCCGTCACATACTAGACAAATTCGTTACAAGGCCGGCTGTCACGCCGGCCTTTTCTAATTCAGTCTCCCGGACATGCCAGCGAAATAGACCGACTATTCTGCCCGCAAGTGGTCACATGACAGCTTAGTGGGTTTCGGACAGCTGCGATCCCATATACACAAGGCGCTCTGCTACAATCACTTGTGGCCAACTCTCACGGCTCGCGAGAATCAACGATAACAAAAAATCGACAAAATATGAACATTAGTGGAACAATATTAGACGCATTGCCTGTTATGTTAGACAAATGGAAACAGAAAGAACACGCGACTCAAAACCAAAAAAAGGAGAAACGACATGCGTGGATTAGATGTAACCGTAGCCGTCCTGCTGGTAGTGGGCGGTCTGAACTGGGGCCTCGTTGGCCTGTTCAATTTCGATCTCGTCGCCACAATCTTTGGCGAAATGACTGCGCTCAGCAGAATCGTCTACATTCTCGTTGGCTTGTCTGCCGCCTACCAGGGAGTCGCCTGGAAGGCTATCCAGCGTCGCTGGGGACTCGCCGGCCAGACAGCGTAGGACGATCGCTTTGCCGCGACTGCAAACAGAAACGGACAAACCTGCTGCGCCGGTAAAGCCAAGCCATTGCTCACAAGAGGGCGGCCTGCCCGGGCCGCCCGTTCTTAGACACTAAAACGCGACTAACATGAATCTTGCATAAGGGATTAAAGGAGACAGAAGATGACTAAGAAAACCAGAACCCTGTTCGTGGCCCTGATGGCCATAGCCGCTGTGGCAATTGTTGGCTGCAGCGATGATGATGACAACAACCCGATCAACTCGCAGGCAACCAGTCGAGTCATGGTCGTGCATGCCTCGCCTGATGCCCCCGATGTGGACATCCTCATTGATGGCAACACCGCCGTGACCGGCTTGCTGTTCGCCCAGAGCACCGGCTACGTTCCGCTGCAGTCCGGCGACCGCGACGTGAAGGTGCGTGCCGTCCCCACCGGCGACACTGTCATTTCAGCGACGCTGAACCTTGAGTCGGACAAGAACTACACGGTCTTTGCGATCGATTCGGTCGTGAGCATTGAACCTCTGGTGCTCGAGGACAACCTTGCCGCGCCGGCGGCCGGTAAGGCGCACGTTCGATTTGTGCACCTTAGCCCCAATGCTCCTCCGGTTGATGTTGCCGTGACCGGTGGCCCGGTGCTCTTCGGCGATGTCACTTTCCGCGAGTTCCAAGGTTTCGCTCCGGTCGATGCCGGTACCTATAACCTGGAGGTTCGCCTCGCCGGGCAGTCCACGGTGGTTCTGCCGCTACCGAATATCAACCTGACCGCTGGTACCATTTACACCGTCTACGCCAAGGGGTTTGTGGGCGGTACCGGTGCTCAGGCTCTTGGCGCTGGGATAATCGTCAACAACTGACATCACGCAGTCGCGTTTGTCCCTACTACGCGCGTAGATGCAAGAAGCCGGTTCCGACGGGGACCGGCTTTTTGCTGTGGGCAGTTGTTGTAGTGTCCGAACTAATGAAGGTCTCTGGCGGGCGTTTTATCCACAGGGAGAATTACTTCACGGAGACGAAGATCTTCCCCCTCGATGTGCTCCATAAGCCAATTGCGGAAGAAGCCCAACAGCTCGAGAGGTCCGATATCGTCTCCTGACTTCAGCCGAATCAGCAGTCGCCGTACGTCCCGAATCAGGGCATGGTGCTTCTTGCGGTGCTCATCCAGCCGGGACCAGCCCAGTTCTTCCATGATCTTCTCTTCGTCGGCAAAGTGTGTCTGGGTGTACTCGACTATGCCGACGATTGCCCTTTTGATGCCCTCGGACACATGTCCACGAGCGAGAGAATCGTGCAGGTCATTGATCATCTGGATCAACCGCTTGTGCTGGTTATCAATCGTCTCATGTCCGATTCCGTACAGCTCATCGGACCATGTCACAATACCCATCTATAATCCCCTGGTTTTCAGGTGCTGTCGCTCAGTGTTGGCCGTGTCCAGAAGCAGCTCCTGACCGGCCCCTGTAAGAGTCATCGGCAGATTCCCCTGTGTCGAACACGCTTGAGACACACGTGTCGTCAATCTCCCTGCGAATGGCTGCTCAATTGCTGCACAGCAGCGGTGGCTGGTCAGGGCCGGGCCAATCGGTCCGAACAATCTTCGCCCCGGTTTGTTTTGGGAAGCACAGGAGCGATTGCTCCGGTTCTTACATGCCTTATCTGCTACCATGTAGCGGCAGACAGTACAACCAATGCACCCCAGCCCGCCGAAGCAACGACCGGAGACGTCGCCCGAAATCCTAACACGGAGGAAGGACAGGTGAGCAGACATGGATGTATTCAAAGACAGGCGCGACGCCGGCCGGAAGGTGGCTGAGAAACTGAAGCCGTATGCCGGCCGCGATGATGTAATCATACTGGCTCTCCCGCGAGGAGGCGTACCTGTCGGCGACGAGGTCGCGCGGGCACTTGACGTGCCGCTCGACATCTTCCTGGTGCGCAAACTGGGTGTCCCGGGCCAGGAAGAACTGGCGATGGGGTCTATTGCCTCAGGTGGCGTCCTGGTCACCAACGAGGACATCATCAGCGCCGCAGACATTACCCACGAAAGCCTTGAAACAGTCGCAGAGGAGGAGCGCAAGGAGCTACTCCGCAGGGAACAGGCATACCGAGGCGACAGCCCCCCGCCGCAAATCCACGACCGGGTGGCAATTGTTGTTGATGACGGCCTCGCGACAGGAGCCTCGATGCGGGCTGCCGTCCAATCTATCAAGAAAATGGCGCCCAGAAAGGTTGTCGTGGCTGTGCCGGTCGCCGACCAACAGGTTTGCCGCGATTTCGAGCTTCAGGCCGACGAGGTGGTGTGTGTACAAACGCCTCGTCCCCTTCACGGTGTCGGGGCGTGGTATGAGGACTTTGGCCAACTAAGCGACGGCGAGGTGCAATCAATACTCGCCAGGCACAGGCAGTAGCATAAACAGCAGGAGGAAGTAATGCCAAGCAAGGAAATTCCCCGCGCTCAGTGGGATGAGTTCGCAACGTCGTTCTCGCGCCAACACCAGCACTGGCTAACGACCATTGAGGTCGATCAGGGTGGACGTACCCAGGTGCTCGCCGAGGATTCGCCCTTACAGTACATGACAACTCGCGGGGATGCACAGGTTCATATCGGTGTTCGCACCACCGATGATCCCCAGCGGACAATCGACCACGTAGTGCAACAAGCCACCCGCGTAGTATTCGAGGAAACCGAACACGGCGCCCATAAGGGGGTGCATATCGAATCTGAGTCCGGAAAGTCGTTTGATCTCAGCTTTCGCACCGCCATGCCTCCGGAACAGGTCGATGGAAAGGTAGAACAATGAGACCAATCAGGAATATCAACTTCGGTAGCCTGGTGGTCGCCGGCTTCGTGGCGTCATGGATCATGTTCTTCGTCGATCAGTGGTTTGCCGGTACCCTGGGACTGTTTGGCGCGTTCCCCGGGACCAGCAGCGCCTGGTGGATGCTGGAGCATCATATTGACGGTATCATCTTTGCGCTCTTGTTCGCATGGCCGGCCGTCTACGGCCGCCTGCCCGACAACAAGGCCGTCAAGGGTCTCACCTTCGGGCTGGCGTGGACCATTGCGCTGGGCATCGTATCAATGATCGCCGGTGCTCTGGGTGCAACGCGTTTCGCGCAGATGCCCATGACAGCGGCCGCATTGATCTCAAATCTGTTGCTGCATTTGGTCTGGGGCTTCTTCCTGGGGGTGCTGTACAATCCCCCGAAGCCAGAGACAACCTGAGCTGGGCTATACAGATGGCACGAAGCGTCAGCGCCCTGCCGCGCGTGCGACAGGGCGCTTCGTATCGTCTTGTCCCTTGCTCATCAGTCGCGCTACTGACACGACAATGGCATCGGTCGTACAATCAGAATGTTATCAGCGGCTTGATGATGCCGTCTTCCTTTGTCTTCATCAAACGAAAGGCCTCATCCACCTGATCAAACGGGAACGTGTGCGTGGTCATAACAGTGGGATCAACCCGCCCGTTCTCCAGAAGCCGCAGCAACCGCTGCATCCGCACTTTGCCTCCCGGACACAATCCGGTGCGAATCACCTTGTCACTCATTCCGACCCCCCACTCCATGCGCGGGATCTTCACGTAGTCACCCTCACCAAAGTAGCCTGCTACCGAGACAGTCCCACCCGGGCGGGTTACCTTAACACATGACTCAAACGTCACTTGTCCCCCAAGGCACTCAATAGCGGTGTCGACGCCGACATCTCCGGTCAGTTTCATAACTTCGCTAACCGCGTCTGACTCCGTGAAATTGACGACCTCATCTGCTCCCAGTTTGCGAGCCAGTTCGAGGCGATTATCCATACCGTCAATCCCGATAATCAGGCCAGCTCCCTGTAGCCGAGCTCCAACAACTGCCATTAGTCCAACCGGCCCCAGGGCGAACACAGCCACCGTTCCGCCAAGAGGGATGTGCCCGTGCTCTGCTCCCATAAATCCGGTAGACATCATGTCACAGGTATACACTGCGGCTTCAGGCGAAACCGACTCCGGAATGACCGCCAGGTTGGCCTCGGCGTCATTGACATGGAAATACTCGGCGAACGTGCCGTCCTTCACATTGGCGAACTTCCACCCACCAAGCATCTGCGTGCACTGGGAAGTGAATCCTCGAAGGCAGTTATCGCATTTATAGCAGGGAGTGATGGCATTGACAGCTACCCGATCACCCTTCTTGAACGACTGCACCTGGTCACCCACCTCGTGCACAATACCTACCGCCTCATGACCGAGCGTCAGGTTCTCGCGGTCACCAATCGCCCCCTTGACCGTGTGAATGTCCGAAGTACAAACCAGTGCGTGAGTTGTCTTGATTACGGCATCGTTGGGACCAGCCTGTGGGATGGGCTTTTCCGCGAAACCGACCTCGCCGATCCCATTCATCACGAAACACTTCATCTGTGTGGCCATTTGCACACCTCCTTTTTGTGTGTGCTTGTCTCAACAATGTCACGGTGCGTTTTGTTTCAACGCGAGCCGACTTCTTGAGGCAGAACGGTCAGCGAGCGCACTGGACGATACTGTCTGCCGGCAACGATGCAGGCGAACTCGCGTGTCGACCGGACAGCAGTTTGTCATCCCACCCATCCCCGGGCCGACAACCGGTTGTTGTACTCCTCATGCGATATGATCTCGAGGAATTCCAGCACGCCGTCCACCTCCCGACATATCAGACGATACCTCCGTCCGACCGGGACTGAGATGATTTCTCGCTGTCCGATAGTGACCATGCGTTTGCCCTTGAAGCTACGATAGGGTGCGCCGGCCGTCAGCCCGGTCATGATTTCGCATGCCCGCGTGGCAACCGCTGGTGGCAGATCCACAAGTGGTATCGGCGAGGATGCCAGTTGTTCCCGTCGCTGTTCTTTTGCCTGTGCGGCCTTCTGCTGCTCCTGACTCTCTTGATGGCAGCGATGACAGTACCGCCCCCTGCCGGTGTGCCCGCAGGGAAAAGCTCTTCGTCGTTTGGTCATGTTTTGCATGCTGGCCCAACAACGCGCGTGAAAACATCATCCGGCCTCCAATCAAGTACCGGGCTGGAACGCACCCTGCTGGACGAGCCCCCGTTTCAGGTTCTGCCACAAAGTAGCACGTATACCCCATCCGTGTCAACCTGTAATGGAGCGCGTGGTAGTATTCCGGTTCTGTCAACCGGTTGCGGGTTGTGGCCGAGTCTTCCACACACCTGAGCGCCCTGCCGCAACGGCGACAGGGCGCTGCCATGAACGAGATCGGTCACTCTCCGTCTTGATTTACGGACTTGATCTACGGACACATCGCCGGCGCCGGACCACCAGAGAACAGATAGCCGACCAGATAAGTCATGTCATTGATGTTGATTGGCCCGTCCCCGTTGACGTCGGCTTCCAGCGTGCAGAACGGTTCCTGGCCACCCGAAAACAGGTAGTTCGTCAGGAGCTCA
>CAZXRO010000045.1:0-14039 GCA_964642435.1 uncultured Ignavibacteriales bacterium | reverse complement strand
TCAGCTTCAGCTTCAACCATTGGCAAGCTTGCTGAGGGTACCGCCAGAACCGCACTTTGGCTGTGTCGAAACGGCAGTTCGGTCGAGGATCGGGGAGCGACACGCGATGGATCGGTCGCCAGGGTAATGTGGTACTTATCCTTGAGCCATCCGGAGTCGGTCCCGCCAAGAGCCATAACCGGCAATTGGGCAATCAAGCCACTGGCAACAAGTCGGATGCGCTGAGTGAGAATTGAGGATTCCAGCGGCTCGAAGAGCTGTTGATAAGCATCACGCAAGTACGCCTCGGCCGCCCGTGAGGGCGCCTCTCCGATTGGAGAGGTAATCGACTTCTCCAGCACGAAGTACAGCTTGCGGATCAACTCAGACAGCTGCGCCGGGGTTACCTTCAAATCAACATAGGAGGTTGTGTCCTGACTGTACAGATAGGCACCAATCGACTGCTCACCCTCAAAGAAGGAGACAAGGGTTTCATCGGGAGCGGGCATCAGGGTTTCAACCGGCGGTTGCTCCAGTGTCGCGGGGCCTGACTGGTGAGAGTAGATGTGGAGTCTTGCCTGGCGTTCCAGGTGCCAGAGTTGTTGCTCAGTGGACGAGTATGACAGATCGGAGGCAACGGAGCGCTCCCCTGGACGCGGTGACTGGTGGGACCGGTGCAAGACGGCGCGAAGGTGGTTCATTCGATCCAGTAGTTCGGCGGGCACTTCTCTTCGCAGGCGCTCTTCGGGGACAACCCGATGATTGATGAGCGACAACGCCCGAAGGTTGGTGACGAGAGAGTCGCGGACTCGTCCGAGGTGACGCTGGCAGGACACCAAACGGGCGTAGCAGTGATACTTGTCGGCGGCGAAGAAGAAGCCTATCTCGTCCGGGTAGATGCCACGGAGCATTTTCTCGACGGATCTCACTGCAGTGCGATAGGCTGATCTGGCCTGAGCATAGTCCTTCTGGCGGTAGAGATAATCACCGATGGCCTTGTGCAGCTCATAGTGCTGGTAGGCGGCCAGTTTGCGACGTTGGAGTTTGCGGCTGAGGCGAGCTGCATCGGTCAGGTTGTCGGTACGATAGAGCAGCTCCAGCCGGCCCAACTCGGCATCGATCTGTCGCCTGAGATCACGACTGGCCACGAATAGTTTCTCGGCATCCCGGGTGGACTGCAACGCTCGCGACAAGCTCCCCCTCTGCTGGTACAGCTTGCTTTCGGCCAGTGACACCATGCCCAGCCAGAGTTTGTTTTGCTCGCGATCGAAGAGGCGGCGGGCCCGATTGAGCCGTCGGAGAGCAGATGCATGGTCGCCGAGCTTCAGACGGGCCAGGGCTACGAAGTACGTCGTCTTGGCTTCCTCGTACGTCATGCCGAGCTCGGAGAACTGTGGAATAATCGAATCTCCCAGCATGATAGCCGACCCGTATTGGTTGAGCTGAATATCCATCTCGACGATATCCATGCTTGCCGTAAGCGCGGAGCGCCTGTCCCCGAGTCGTTCAAAGGAAGCGGAAACCTGCTCGAAAAGCTGAAGGGCCTGGGTGTATCGGCTTTCGAGAAAGGCAAGATAGGCGATGGAATAGATGGCCTGGTTTTCAGCGATTTCCATTCCCGCCTGATCATACACCTGGGCCGCGGAAGCATACAGCTTGCGTGCCTGCCCTAACTGGTTGAGGTTGGCGTAGATGTTTCCCCGGTTGTAGTCGACAATAGCCAGCGGGACACCGCCCTGCCGAGCGAAGATGTCGCGCGCCTTCTCATACCATGACAAGGCCTGACGGTTTCGATCCATACGGTGGTAGACATTGCCGAGATTGGTCATAACCTTGGCGGCTTGCATGTCTTCTTTCGTGCGGCGGAAGTACTGCAGGGCCTTTCGGCCGACGTCGAGAGCGTTTTGGTATTGACCGGAGTAGAGATAGGCCTCAACCATCGCCATTCGAATACGGGCGACATCTTGGTAATCTCGGGCCTTCTGGTGCAGCCTGAGGGCCTGTTGGTAGTCAGTTGTTGCCTGCCGGTATTCACCGCCCCACAGGGCGACCCGCGCCCGCATGGCAGTGAGCATTGGCTGGAGCTGTTGTCCCCAGTAGTCCTCAAATGTAAACAGGTGCGAGACCAGACGGCGGGCAGCCTTAAGGTCGGTTCGCAGCAGCCGGTTGACCTCGGCGCTAATGGCCTTCAGCAGCTCTGCCCGGTCCGAATGAGCGTGCCGTGCGGCAATACGATCGAGGTCATCGGACGTCCTGGCCCGAAGGATGTCGCTATGGATACTCATAGATCAAGATGAATAAAACCAATCACGCCGTTGGCGGACTGCAGAACAAGTCGACAGCTTCCCGTCTCCACCCGCTCAAAGCGAAATAGATGGAATTGGTCGGTTTTGACCGAGGTGTGCCGTCTGCCCTGCTCCAGGCGAATCGTCACCGGTTCAGATGACTCAAGGCCCTCAAGTTGCCCGATCAACTCATATGATTCCGGCGTCAGAGGATACAACGACAACTCCAGCTGGAGATGGTCGAGACGGTACCGAAGGCGGCGTGTATCGACGCTGGCCGGTCTGACTCCGTCGGGGACAGGCAGTACCTGTGAATCAAAGACCCTGATAGCGAACCGGTCGTCGTGCTGATCCTGTCTGCGCTTGAAGTCGGAGAACAGGCGGCGGGCCAGTTCGGACATCGATTCCACCGTTGCCGCATCCAGGTTCTGGCCTGTTGACTGTAGTTGGCGAAGCAGTCGATAGGCGGCGGCCCATTCAGGATCCGATTTGATCAGCCGATCGATGTCGGCTGCTCGATCTGTGGGCAAATCCCCGGTCAGGAAACGGCTGAGCAGTTCAAAATCAGGCTTATCGGACACAGTTATCCTCCATACTCAGAAGAGCGATATTGCGGGAATAAAATACTTAAAACTCATATCCCATTGACCTCAATATGGTTTGCAGGCGTTCCAGGGCTCGTTGTCGGGTAGGGCCAATGGACGCCGTCGGCATATTCAGCTTTTTGGCGATCTGTTCGTAGCTCAGTTGGGTTTCATCGAGGAACAAGAGCCAGATGAGCTGTGCGTGGCGTTTGGGCAGCCTTCGAATGGCCCGAAGCAGCAATTCGGCCTGTTCCGCCAGATGCAGATCTCTTTCCGGTTCTGAGTTGCCGGCAACATCCGACAGTGAGACTTCCCGGCCGACATACTGATCGAACAAGCGTGATCTTCTCAGAAAAGTCAGCACTTCGCGGCGGGTTACTGTGGCCGTCCAAGAGAGCAACTTGTCCGGAGATTTGATCTTGCCCAGATGAGTAAGCAAGAGGTAGCAGACCTGCCCGAACATATCCAGGGTTTCTTCTCGGCTCAAGCGCATTGACCGGCAGACGGCCACGATCACCGGAGTCACTTGTTCGACGACGCCGGCCCAGGCAGCTTCGTCACCATCGAGGGCGCGGGCGACCAGTTGCTTCAGGTTTTCCGGTTGCTTACTCATCATCTATAGACCATCGGGTTTTGGCTCGTTTGAGTTCAATCGAAACCGAGGGGTCGTTCCTTGTCAACTCTCGAAAGAAACCTCTCACTGGGGCTTTGGCAAGCATTGCATGATGACAGAAATGCGTGGTGTGAACCTGGATGCTGATAATGATTGGGACTATTGTAATGCCAACCAATGGCTTAGACCCAGGCAACGGGTTTGAAGTTGCCAGGCTACGAGGGATCGTTTATATTGGCTGCAAGGAATGTGACAAATGGTACAAAGTGGCTCGTGTTTTCATAGTAGGAACAAACCAGACGGAGGTCCCATGAACAAGAAATCTTGGATACTGCTGATCGGGGTCGTGGTAATGACCGGATTGTGCCTGTCAGTGTCTGCCGAGGAGGGCAAGAAAGAGGTCAAGCAGGAAGAGGCTAAGTATGACTTTATTGGCGTCGATAAGTGCGCCCTGAAACCATGCCACGGTAAGGATCCGGCCTATGAGACGTGGCTTGAGACCAAGCATGCTTATGCCTATGATAGCCTGAGCGCGGAACAGAAGAAAGACCCGAAGTACATCAAGTACTACACTACAGGTGAAACCAAGCGCGGCGAATTGCTGCCTAACGTGCAATGTGAGGCTTGCCATGGTCCGGGCAGCGATTACAAGACGATGAAGGTGATGAAGGATCGGGAACAAGCAATTGCCAACGGACTGATCATTCCTGATGCCGAGACGTGCAAGAGTTGCCACAATGCTGACGCTCCGGAGAAGGTAGCGGTTATCGGCAAGAACTTCGATTGGGACGCCATGATTGAGACCGGGATTCACGCTCTGCCGTCAAAGGAAGAGACAAAGAAGTAATGCCAAAGGGCCAATAGCGGCCGAGGATTGATCGGTCCAAGAGTATAGCAGAAAGCGCTCCCATTGTGGGAGCGCTTTTCCTTTGGGATGCGTTGATCTGTTGAGTCAAAGGGAGCAGCTGACACGTACCGCATACATTCAGCGGCTACTTCTGCTGGTTGTCGTTGTCATGCTGCTTGCCACCGCCGCTGTCATCGTGTTCCTGCTCGGGGGGGATTTCGTCCTCGATCTTCACGTCTGCTTCCTCAACGGGCTGATGTACCTTGCCCTTGCGCAGCAGGTCGTGGTACCATTGCGGGTGGTGGTGCTGGGCCCATTCGCGCGTTACTGAGCCATCGACCAGCACCCGCCACGTGCCGGGATTGGCAACCGTTCCGAGATAGGCATGCGCCACAACGCCAGCGATCAGGAAGAACGCGACGAGATTATGAATGGTGGATGTAATGCACAGGGTCGACAGCATGAATGAGTCGCGGAACACGAGTATCAGTCCGGTAAGCGAAATGATTAAGCCGAAAATGGTTGTATACCAGTAGAACATCTTTTGTCCGGCATTGAATCGTCCAGCCGGGACCTTGCCCTTGTATCCAAGGTAGCCACCGATTCTGCGCACCCAGTCCTTGTCGTAGGAGGCAAAGATGGCATCGCGGAACCAGAGATAAACACCCCAGACGTTGGTGGCAATGAACACGACGCCTGCCCAGATATGGATATCCAGCATTTGCTGGGCCGAGGCAAACAGCAATTGCTGCCATAGGTGGAGGTTGAAGGCGATGATCAGGCCGGTCACGGTGAGAATAACGAACGCAATCAACCGGAACAGGTGCACGGCGCGCTCAATCAACGAGAATCGCTCCACTTCCTGGGAGTATGGATCGAAGGTAATCCGCTTGGGACCATAGGAATGGTAGTGCACAACGGTCAGGAAGATGACGAGCATAATGCCAATGCCGATGAAGGGGCTGATGATTTCCTGGTGGAACGAATTGATGGTGAAGGCGAAGGGGTTGCAGCCAAACCAGCGGCCGTTGTTCTCGCCCACAACCTGTCCATCGGCTCCGTACAGGTCAACGACCTGTTGCCCTTTGAAGAAATGGGCATCGCTGCCATGACATTCTCCGCAGCCGTGCGCTCCGAGGGCACGTCCTCGCGAGACGACATTGTGGCTCACGGCGAACTTGACGGTTGTCGTTCCTTCGTATGGTGTACCGTCGAGTGACCAAGCCACCAGGCTGTCATCGTCGTTCAGTTCGTACGCCGTTTCACCTTTCATGAAGACAGGATGGATATTCTCGAAGCGCTCGTTATCTTCAAGGGAGGCGGCTATTGCATTCAGGCCGATGATAATCTCCTCATCCGTGTTGACTTCCGGTGTCCCGTCATCATTGTCGTCGGAGATTTCATCATCATACAGAGCCCACGCCTTCTCAGTCTCGCGCAGGAACAGCGGGTATATGATGCCATCGGCATCACGGTTTCCCCACCAGACCTGCAGGGTCACATTGAACGGATAGATATGGCCGTTTTCGCGACGCTGGTAGTCTGGGGACCAGGGGGTGAGGTCGCCCGCATACTCAGCGCTATCCGGCCGGAGTGTGAGGGTACGTTCGCCGGTGGTCATGATAACCCCATGCGCGGCGGCGTGGCCAAGAGCCGGAATGTGACAGGAGCGGCAGTCGATTGTTCGCAGGTGCGAGGGGCGGACGCTGTGATGGTCAAGCAGCGGCGCTCCAAGCTGTCCCTGGACGTGGCACTCCTGGCAATCCATAATCGTACCGGTATGCTCCGGCGCGACCGTGTTGACCGGATCGTCACCCATAGCTATCTGATGGTCCAAACCGGCAGGGTGGCAGGAGACGCATCGAACACCCTGTTGATTGTGCACATCGGTGTTGTCCAGATCGTTCCACGAGAAGCCTCGCTTACGGAGGCTTGCCGGCCCGTGACAATACAGACAGTTCTCGTCGGAGGGCGGATGGAAGATGTCGAGGGTGATGGAACCATCGGCGTTGAAAAGGTTCGTATTGTACTGCACTTCAGGCTCATCACCGCGTGTGACACTTCCTTCCACGATACCGATACGAGATCCGGCAACAGCTGCCCATTGGTAGTTGCCACTTTGGAGTTGTTCGACGCGGGCCTCATAGTTGTATCCCGGGAGATGGCAGAGGAAGCAATCGGCCTCGACCACCCCGCTTTTGTCCCATTTGCTCTGGTAGTAGTCACCGTCGAGGGTTTCGGCCAGTTCGGGGTTGTCGGTCAGCACATCGTCATAGCGATCTCCATCGCGATCGTACTGCAGACCGCCGCCGCCCGGGTGACAGGCGCCGCAGGGCAGCGGGCCGAAGCGGTTGTCGGAGAAACCGACAAACTCATAAGTGGTCATGTCGATTTCATCGGGACTGTCGTTGTGTTTCTTGGCCAGCTGGCGGTAAGCAAACGGGTACCATCGGCCCATGAAACCGTTGGACAGGCTCCAGGGGTGTATATCTTCTTCCGTCTGGGCGTCCTCGGCGTAGTCATCACTGATTACATCCCAGCCCATCTGGAAGTGGTAGCCCTCGGTTATTGTCGCGTAGTCGTGACACATGCCGCAGGACATCTCGGTGGAGAATGGTTGGGTGACGTCGTCGTCGAGAATGGGGTTGATTTCGTCGCCCCACTTATCGTAGAGGAAGATTTCCGGATGGCGGGCATCGACGGCCGGTGCCACCATGAGCGTCAGAATAATGGTTAGCAACGTTCCAGCAAGGCCAAGAGAGTTAGATCTGCGCATATTCGTCCTCGAACCGTTGGTTCACTTAGTGAATGAATTCACTTATATGCTTCCCGTGTCAAACGATTTTTCAATTGCGTCGGTCTCAATACGTGTCACGCAAGGTGCTTGAAATTTCTGTTGATCAGGTCAGTCGGAGCGGGATGAGACCCGCCCCGACCGGTGATCGTCAGTCCTTAGAAATCGATACGGACCCCGGTGCGAGTGATGAACATGCTGCCATCCTCATCACCGAAGACATACTCCTCATCGGCTGTCAGGTGTGAGTAGTCCATGTTGAATATCCACGTCACCGACGGAGTGAGTTGGTAGTCAAAACCAAGTTGAAGGTTTACGTAGTGGTACTTCAGATCGGAGTATGTGTGTGTCTCCTCGAAGGTGAAGTCCTGGTGGTGGAGCTGCTCGTGTACCTCATCGGAGACCTCGGGCATATCCACCAAATCAAGTTCCGCCTCAGACCAGTTGTACAGCAGGGAGCTGTGCAGGGTCAGGCGGCTGTTGGCCATCCAACTGGTGTTCAGGTAGACCTGATAGCCGTTGGTGCGGTAGTCTTCCATGGTATAGAGCGTGCCAAAGTGATCCGCCAGAAGGAGCGTATCATCGGTTCCGTCGACGCTCACGGCGTCGAAAAAGATATGGCCTGCTCACCCATCGAAGAGGGCTACGGAAACCGGCCCTCGGGATTTGCCCATGTACATCGAATAGCCTGCGGATACCAGCCAGGTCGTCGATGGGTTGAGATTCAGCATCGCGTTGGGGCGGATCTGCCACGAACGGACATCGAGCGAATCCAGATCGGACGTGCTCTGGAACCAGCCGTTCAGCGAAAGGTCGACTGAGCCTCTATTGGAGGCTGGGAATGACAGTCTGGCCTCGACCTCATGGCGATTATTGGGGTCTGTCGTGATGTCCTGATATCTCAGGCCTTCACGTTGATAGTAATGAATATTGCGGGGATCCGAATCTTGATCCCACGGTTGGATCGCGAGTTCCTCGCGCCCTCGGGCTTCGAACAATCCGCGCCCCGAGATAAACGGATCAACTGTGTTCTCGTACCGATATCTCAGAAACCCGCTGGCAGCTTGCATCTTGTTGAAGCGCAGCTTGGCCTGAGTAATGATCGTCTTGCTCTGAATGCCGTCGTCCTGGTTCGGATAGTCCTCACGATCAACGACCTCTACCCCGTTCATCCAGGACAATATGAGTCCCTGGGCCGGGCGGTAGATGAGTTCCGCAGAGGCATTTGCCTCGGTGCGATCCAAGGTCGAATAGCGAGTGTAGTCAAAGCTCTGAATAACTCCGACAGGGCGCCCTGTGCGGTAATCGCGGAGGTCTATGAAGGGATCATCAGCCTCGATTTTGGCGCCCGAGGCCTTGACGATGACACGCGTGTTGGGCGCGACCGTCGCGGTGTAGCGGGCAGCACCTGTGATGCTTTCGGTCTTCAAATCGACATTCTTGTTCTCAGCTGAATTGAAGCCGAATGAGGCATGGAGTCGGCCGGTTTCTCCGAGTCTGGCTTTGGTACGCAGCTTGTGAGACATTTTCTGTGTCTCGGGGAGCTGGTTGTACACCAGGTTGCTGTCGGAGTACAGCAGTCGCGAGGCAAACTCCTCGGCATTGCCACCGTTGACCGGGTGCTTGGCAACGTCGTAGTATGCCATCGCCTCGGGTGCGTTGGACTTGAACGTGCGATAGCCAAATTGATAGCCGACGGTCACTTTCTCGCTGACGTCCCCCTGAACGCCGGCCTGCACCTCATGGGTGCGGTTCTCGAGGGTCAACTCCTCTGAGACGACGTGGCAACTGAAGCAGTGAGTGCTGGAAAGGCCCTGGGAGTTGCCGTCCTCCAGGATGCTGCGGTGCATGGCCTCAAGCTTGATGTTGTTTTTCTTGGACAACATCACGCTCAGCTTGGAGAGGATCTCCTTGCGGTAGACCTCGTAATCAACGCCGGCGTCCTGAAGCTCATGAGTAGCTATTTTGCCGCCCCACTGATCTTCGCCGGCATCGTTGGTTCCGAAGTACTCGCGGGCGCTCATATTGGCGAGTTTGTCCTGGCCCGGGCGATGCACCATCGAGCGATAGGTAACTTCGAGCGCCAGTTTGTCGCCGAGGTTCAGGCCGAGATTGCCGTCCATGTTGCGCCGGTCGTAGAAACTGGCGAAGGCTTGGTAGAGACTTCCCTGGCCGATGTGTGTAAGCCGGAAGGAGCCCTCGGGCATGAACTCATTGGTGCCGACATTGTACTCGCCGACCTTGTGCGAGTAGTCATTGAACGAGGTATGATGACTTCCCAGCCAGACAGAAATGTCAGTCCGGTCATCATCCTGGGCCGCGACGGTTGCCGTCCCGAGAATCAGGAGGCAAAGCAGCAGCGACCATACAGCATGTGCGTTTCTCATGGTCTCCTCCTTATCGGGTCAGGGCGTTGCCGCGGGTTGAGGTTGCCTGTGACGGCAAGTCGCTGCCGTGGACTGCGGTGTGACATTGCGTGCACTTGGTGAGCATGACCTTCTTCCAACCATCTGAGGTCGATAGTGAGGAACGATCCTCTCCCTCGGGCTGTTGCGGTACCTGGAACTCACCGTCCTTGGAGACGATTGTCGCGTGGAAGTGCATGGAGTGACAATTCAGACACAGTGTCGGTTCATTCTGGACCAGCAGGTTGTTGGCCACCGAGCCGTGCGGCGTATGGCAGTAACCGCAGTCTTCGTTGACCGGGGCATGCTCGTAGACAAAAGGCCCTTCCATGCCGGCATGGCAACTGAAACAGAGCTCGCGGCCCGAATCGTCCATTGTAAGCGCCGCAGCGCCGCCATGAGGATTGTGACAATCGTTGCAGCTCATCTCCCCCTCGCGCACCGGGTGGTGCGAGGGCAGGTTCATTTCCGCCTTCACGTTGGAATGGCAGTCATAGCATAGCTCTGGCGACGGCTTCTGCATCGTGTAGCCTACTTTTGCGTGCACCGTATGGCAGCTGGCGCAGTTCAGATCGGCGTTGTGATGGGCCGAGAACTGCCACTCATCGAATTGCTCGGTATTGTGGCACTGGACGCACAGCAGTGAGGATCCGAATTGATCGGACCTCGCCGGATTCAGGATATTCTCCGGAGTGGGATCCTCAATGTGGCGGCCACCGGACCCGTGGCAGGACTCGCAGCCATAGTCGCGCAGGGCAGGACGTTGCTGGAAGTAGACACCGTGTGGTGTCATGGCGTAGTTTTCTCCGACATCATCATGGCAGGCCAGGCAGGTTTCGTTGTCGACCGTCCCTGCCACCGCCGATGTTGATATCAGCCCAAAGGCCGCGACCGCGGCCATGAGCAGCCCGACACACAGCGGTATCATTCGGCTGCCCCTCGATAAAGAACTAATCATAGGCGTTTCTCCCATTGCCATAGGCAGTTCCTGTAGTGAATCGTCAATCTACATTGTATCGTTGTCATTGCTTCTTCAGTCCCCGGGCGTAGATAGGAACGTTGTTACTCACAATCTCTTCGGGATCGTACGGATTCCCTTGCAGCTTCTGCCACAGTGTTTGTCCAAGCGCACAGTCGCAGACCATGCCGACGAAGCATCGGGCAGTGATCCTGGGGTTGACCGGCTGGATCAGTCCGTCGTGTTTCAGTCGGATGAGTTGCTCCTCCAGGAAGTTGGAGAAGACGCCCCTGGTGGCTTGGAAGACCTTCCGCGCCTTGGGGTGATCCATGAGGACAGCATAGAGCAGGAGTCGCTGTATGTCGTCATTGCGTTTGAAGAAAGCGATCAGGTGTGTCGCCAGATCATGCAAGAGGATTTCGATGTCACGCTCACTGGAAAGCCGATCAAACAACTTGGCAGTGTCCATGCGAGCCGCCAAGCCATCGAGTACGGCATCGTAGATGGCCTCTTTGGAGGTGAAATGGCGATAGAGTGCAGGTTCGGTGATGCCGCAAGCGTGAGCCAGGTCCTTGACCGTGACTTTGTCGTAGCCCATGCGGCTGAAAAGGTCGGTGGCTGCTTCGGCGATCTGTTCCCTGCGATTAACAGCGCAACTGGACACGAATAACTCCATAGTTAGTTATTGCTTACTAACTAAGTGATTGGCGGGGCTGACACAAGGGAAAAGCGAGTGTTTGATCATATTTTTTGCTATTTTTTTCACATGCGGTCGCGGCGAGCTTGATCCTGTCTGTGGCAAGTTTCAGGATTGAATGCAGGTGCTGAACCTGGTCACAAAAGAGAGATTTCGGGTATAGCGCAGAGACGGCACACGGCGAGGGCATTCTGCCGGAATGCGGAAGCCCCGGTCATAGTGAACCGGGGCATCAGCTGTCATCTGATTGTACTGTAACTACTTAATACCGGAATGTGGCCGCCATGGCCGCGCCCTTAGGAAGCTGGTCGCTTTGCACGACAAACACGTCTCCCTTGTTGGAGAGGGTGTGCATGGCGGCAAAGTCGAGCAGATCCTCGACGCCGATCTGTTCACGCTGGTGGATTTTCACTTCGTCGGATTCCGGATCATAGGAACCCCAGCAATAGCGGCCTTCGGCGAGCATGAGCTTGTCAACTCGACCGTGGGCGGCTCCCTTGACGATCTGGTCAATGTCGATGGATGCCTGGGCACTCCCGGCCCCAATCAGTTCGTGCAGTCGGTCCAGGGCCTTGTTCTGCGATTGCTGAAACCAGGGCAGGACGATCTTCCAGGCTTTGTCATGAAGTTCGTACGGCGCGGCATCGTCGTAGTTACCGGTCAAACCCTCATCCATCAAGTGGGGGAACTTGATTGCCTGGCGGGCAATTGGCAGCACATACTCGACTCCGGCCATAACAAGTGGAGCATCGCCATCCTGCAGCACCTCACGCAGGCCCTTATCGAGTTGCTGAAACAGCCGTAGGAGTCGTTCCTTTGTCTCGTCCTCGCCAGCGGTACCGTGATAGACCGCGTCCCGTTTGCCGCCACGACCGGGAGTACCGGTATAGAACTGAAGTTGCTGGCGGTACCGGTCGGGGTCGAAGGTTTCGGCGAGGCTTGTTGGCAGATCTTCCATGTCAATCTCGCCCAGAGCGGCCCTGGAACCCTGAAAGAGCCTAATCTCGTTTTGACTGAATACGAGCAGGTAATAGCGACCATCGGTCGTGACGAAGGAGAGCAGCGGTTTGATATGAAAGCGGTCGGTCACCACGCACAGTTCATCGAATCGGTTGGGCACACGGTACTCCCGATAGGAATCTGGGCTGAGGAAGATGGCCAGACCATCGGACTGGTGTCGCCAGAAATGGGAGTTATCCAGCAGTTTGCGGGGTCGCTCCAGAAGACGGGCCGCATCGGTTGAACGCATTCCCTGATCCACCGCTCTTTCCTCGGCCAGACGGAGCAGGTTCTTAAGCCTGATAGGATCCTGGTCGATCTCTTTTCCCCTGCGGTGAGTGGGCATGTACAGGGATACGCATGGCTGGTCGTGCGCTTCCATGAGGCCTTTGATTTCTTCTGCAGACAGGATATTCATCGCCACCTCCCTCTTCGCGAGTGACTGATTAGCTTCGGTACCCACTTCAGGATAGCGTGGCCAGACGATGGACGCAAGCACCCATGTGAGCTATTTGTACCTATTACGCCGAATCCGGCGCACATGTTCCTGAGACAGCCGAGATGGTGTGAGGATCGGCCCGTAACCGGACGCAGAGGAAAACATGGAACTGCCCGTCGGGGCTGTGGTTGGTAGATGGAAAAGGTACACCCAGTGTCAGGAGAGATTATGGCAAGCAGAATACCGGTTACGGTGGCCCCGGGTGACGGTATCGGCCCGGAGATCATGGAGGCTACGCTCAAGGTTCTTGAGGCCGCCAAGGCGCCTTTGGAGATCGAGCAGATTGAGATCGGTGAGAAGCTGTACCGGGAGGGTCATACGGCCGGTATCAGGCCGGCTGACTGGGAGTCGCTGAGGCGGACGGGGCTGTTTCTCAAGGGTCCCATTACCACGCCACATGGTGGCGGGATGAAGAGCTTGAACGTGACGGTGCGCAAAACATTGGGACTGTTTGCCAATGTCCGGCCGGTGAAGTCACTGGCCCCGTTTGTCACGACCAAACATCCCATCATGGATGTTATCGTGATCCGTGAGAACGAGGAGGACCTCTATGCAGGTATCGAGCATCAGCAAACGGACGAGGTCGTGCAGTGCCTGAAACTGATCACGCGACCGGGCTCGGAGAAGATTATCCGTTATGCGTTCGAGTTCGCTCGTCGTCGGAAACGCCGGAAAGTCACGTGCCTGACCAAGGACAACATCATGAAGCTCACCGATGGGTTGTTCCATCGGGTGTTCACCGAGATCAGTGAGGACTACCCGGAGATTGAAAATGAGCACTTGATTGTCGATATCGGTATGGCTCGGATGGCCGCAGCACCGGAGTTGTTCGATGTATTGGTGGTACCTAACCTGTATGGTGACATCGTCTCTGACATCACGGCGGAGCTATCCGGTTCGGTGGGTATGGGCAGTTCGGCCAACATTGGCGACAGTGCGGCCATGTTCGAGGCGATTCATGGGTCGGCGCCCACTATTGCAGGGAAGAACATCGCCAATCCCTCGGGGCTGCTTCGATCGGCCGTGACGATGCTGGTTCACACCGGTAATGGAACGGTTGCGGGCACGATTTACAATGCCTGGCTGCGGACGATTGAGGACGGCATTCATACTATTGATATCTACACCCCGATGCACAGCCGCAAGAGCGTGGGTACCCAGGAATTCGCTGATGCAGTGATTGAACGACTGGGCCAGGAGCCGCTGAAGTTGCCGCCGGTGCATTACGAGGCGGACAAGCCGAATGTCATTGTTTACAAGAAGCGGCCGAGGGCAACGAAGACACTGGTCGGTGTGGATGTATTCCTTCACTGGACAGGAGACAAATCGGACGACCTGGCGGAGAAGCTGAAGAAGGCTGATAACGACACGATGGCTCT
>CAZXRO010000044.1:8586-14055 GCA_964642435.1 uncultured Ignavibacteriales bacterium | reverse complement strand
CCAAGGAGCGTATGGACAATTCAGGCGACAGAAATCCGGCACCGCCACCCGCGGAAGACAGTCGACAGCGAATACTGAGGGCGGCCATTGAAGAGTTCACCGCACGGGGTCTTGATGGAGCTCGCGTTGACCGAATAGCCGAGGCTGCCGGGGTCAACAAGGCACTACTTTATTACTATTTCTCCTCGAAGGAGAATCTGTTCTCGGAGGTAATCGACGAGCATTTCCGTTCCATCTTGCCGCTGATTCGCCAATCGTTCGAAGAGACTTCGGATCCGGAGGCGACACTTCGCCAGGTAGCGGAGGTCTATGCAGAACTGAGTATGCGCCATCCCAATTTTGTGCGATTGCTGGCCCGGGAGCTGGCCCAGCCGGATTCAAAGATGGTGACACGAGCGGCACAGATCATGAGCGAGTCGGGTGTCCCCGAGCAACTGCTTGGCCTGCTCAAGCGGGGGCATGCAGACCAGTCGGTACGATCGATCGACCTGCGGCAGGCGGCGGTATCGTTCATTGCCATGAACCTCGGGTATTTTCTGCTTTCACCGATCGTAGATCGCGTGCTGCAAATAGATGACAAGAAGGAGTTCGTGAAAGAACGCGCGAATGCGAATGTAGATCTCTTCTTACGGGGGATTCTGAGGCGATGAAGCAACGATTAACAGTTCTCGGAGCAGTATTGGTTGTGCTGCTGTGCTCCACGCCACGGGCAGCCGATCTCACGCTGGAACAGGCGCAGCAACTCGCGTTGGAGCATGCCCACACGCTGAGGGAGGCACAGTCACAACATGAAGCATCGCAGTCTGCGCTTGCTGCTGCCCGGGCCGAACGCTGGCCAACGCTGTCCGTTTCGGCGGTAGCATACCTTGTGGACGATGTACCCACGATCAACCTGGGGATACCGGGAGGGCCGAGTATTCAACGCGAGCTTGGTTCCGAGCAGAACTACAAGACGGACATTCGCCTCGCCCTGCCTGTGTATACTGGTGGCAGGATAGGCGCCGGGATCAAACTCGCCGAGGCTGAAACCAAAGTGCAAGAGGCCCTGGCCAGAGCCGAACGGGAGCAGGTTCTGTTGTCGGCTCGGGTGGAGTACCTGCGGCTGCACCAGGCCGATCAACTAATCGCCTCAGCGGCCGCATCGCTGGAGCGAGCCCGTGTGATCAAGCGCGATGTTGATACACTGTATGTTGCCGGGGCAGCGGACTCAACGGACCTGCTGGAAGCAGAGCTTGCTGTTACTGCGGCTGAGATGGCGCTCGACCGGGCCGTATCCAACCGATCGGGGCAGCGGATTCGGCTGAATCTGCTACTTGGGGGGAATGCGGATGACTCCCTGTCACTGGTCTCGGAGATTCCGCGGCCGGACAGCAGCCTGCCGCCGACTCGGGTCCTTGCGTCCAAGCCGCAACTGCTCGCAGCCCAGGCGGCCATCGACGCGGGTGAGTACCAACAGACGCTCAGACGCAGCAACTGGTGGCCCTCGCTTTCGGTCTACGGCGGTTACACGTTCGGCGAACCCAACAGAGACATGTTCAGCGCCGAGTTTGATGATTACCTGTCGGTCGGAGCCAATCTGAACTGGTCATTCAATCTTGGTGGCAGTACCTCGGCGCAGGTTCAAAGCGCCGCAGCGACGACCGAGTCGGCTCGTGCACACTACCGGGAGGCAGAGCGTACACTGAGGCGTGAGGCTCACCTGGCTCGCGAGCAGGTGATAATCGCATTCAAGCGATACACGTCAGCAGCACATCGGTATGAGCTTTGGGCTGACAACTTCCGTCTCGCCCGAATCAGGCACCGTGAGGGCAGCCTGTCTTCAAACCGACTGCTTGAGATTGAGAGTGCCTTGAGCAGTAGCGAAGCCGAGTTGGCTGCGGCACGAACTGATGTCTTTGTGGCGAAGTCATTCTATCTGCATGCAATTGGATCTGACGATTTGGGAAAGGGCCTGTAACATGCAAACCATCCGAATCTTGACACTGCTCGCCGTGCTTGTTGTGGGAATCGGTTGCTCCGACAATGAGACTGTCCCGGGTGGTTCCGGGTTCCTCGAGGCCAACGAAGCCGTTGTGTCATCGGAAGTGACCGGGCGTGTGTTGTCGATGGCATTCGATGAGAGCAGTCGCGTATCTGCCGGTGACACCCTGTTAGTTGTCGATACCACCAACCTGGGTCTGCAGCTGGCCGCCGCCCGCTCCGGGATTGAAGCAATGCGAGAGGAGTTGGCTGCCTCCCGGGTTCGGGTCGAGCAGGCTGAGCAAACCCAAAGCCACACGAAGCGGGAGCGTGACCGAATATCACGCCTGTACCGGGCCGGGACCGCAACGGAGCGTACGTTTGATGAGATCGAACACCAGTACCGGCAGGCGGTGCTGGCGGTCAGGGCAGCGAGGGCTGCGGTCAGTACCTTACAGGCGCACATTGACAAGGCCGAGGCCGACATGGCGCTGATCAGACAGCATCTGGCCGACAGCCATCCGATCTCTCCATTTGCCGGACGCATCACCGAAAAGTATGTCGAGGTTGGTGAGTTGCTCGCTCCGGGGCGGCCTATCGCCAAGGTGTCGCGGCTGGATACGTTGTGGGTCAAGGTGTATCTCGATACCGACGACTTTGCCAGGGTACGACTTGGCAGCGATGCTACGGTCGATACCGAGTCGGGCGGCAAGACGTACAATGGCACGGTTGTCTGGACGTCCGATGAAGCGGAATTCACTCCCAAGAACGTCCAGACCAAAGACGCCCGCGCCAACCTGGTCTATGCCGTCAAGGTCGAGGTCGCTAACCGCGACGACCGGCTGAAGATCGGAATGCCGGTGTTTGTAACGGTGGAAACGGAATGAGCTACCTGCAGATCGAGAATATCTCCAAGCGATATGGTGACACGCAGGCGGTCGCGGAGGTTTCATTCACGGTCAACCAGGAGGAAGCTGTTGCCCTGGTTGGACCGGATGGGGCCGGCAAGACAACGCTCATGCGCGCGCTGTGCAACCTCATCGCTGTCGACGGCGGGATGGCCACCCTTGACGACATCAGCCTGTTTGCCGAGTTTGAGCGCGCCAAACCGATCATTGGCTACATGCCGCAGCAGTTTTCGCTGTATCCTGATTTGAGTATCGAAGAGAACATGACCTTTTACGCCGGGCTGCATGGCATAACGGGCAGCAGGTATCGAGAACGTCGTGACCAGCTCTATGAATTCTCCAATCTCCAGCCGTTTGCCAGACGCCGCGCGGGGGCTCTTTCGGGTGGCATGAAACAGAAACTGGCCCTCTCCTGCGCCCTCATCCATGGGCCGAAGATGCTCATTCTCGATGAACCGACCACCGGAGTTGACCCGCTTTCGCGCCGTCAGTTCTGGGAGATGCTGGAAGAGTTGAAGCGCGAAGGCGTATCGATACTTGCCTCCACCCCCTATATGGATGAGGTCGCGCGGACAGACCGTGCCTGTTTCATGTTCGGCGGCCGTAAGCTGGCCGAAGGGACGCCGCAGGAGCTAACCGGGCTGTTCGAAGGTACTGTCTACGCCGCCGACACCGACCCTACGCCGCAACTGGTCAGTGGGGTGTCTGCCATCGAGGGGGTATCGGCCGGGCGCTTCGGCGCAGCGCTTCATGTCTACCTCGACCAAGGGCTTGATCTTGATGCTGTAGCCGACAAGTTGCAGGATGCGGGGCTCGAAGCAGATAACTTCAAGTCAATCGAGCCCGACCTGGAGGATGTCTTCATTCAGCAACTTAACAAGCGGCAGGGCGATCGCAAATGAGTACTTACGCTGTACAGGTTGAGGAACTGTCGCGCCATTTTGGTGATTTCAAGGCGGTGGATCGCATATCACTGAGGGTGAAGACCGGCGAAATTTTCGGCTTTCTGGGTGCAAATGGTGCCGGTAAGACAACCGCCATCCGCATGCTCACTGGCCTGCTGCAACCAACCGACGGGACCGGAACCGTGGCCGGGTTTGATATTCTCACGCAGGCGGAGAGTATCAAAAGGAGCATCGGCTATATGTCGCAGAAGTTCTCGCTGTACCGAGACCTGACAGGCCGGGAGAATCTGAATTTCTATGCCGCGGCCTACAATCTGAGTCGGGCTCGCGCACGGCAGCGAATCGACGACCTCAGCGATCGCCTGGAGTTGCGGGAGTTTATCGACCGTCCCACCTCCGATATTCCTGTTGGCTGGCGACAACGGCTGGCCTTGTCGGCTGCGCTGTTGCACGAACCTCAGATCTTGTTTCTGGATGAACCCACCGGAGGTGTCGATCCTGCCTTCCGCCGCGAGTTCTGGTCGGTGTTGTATGATCTGGCCGATGAAAACGTTACGTTGTTCGTGACGACCCACTACATGGATGAGGCCGAGTTCTGCGAACGAATCTCGATAATGCATAAGGGTCGCATTGTGGAGCTGGGCACGCCCCGGGAGCTGATCGACAAGTATGACCAGCCGAACCTGGAAGAGACCTTCATCCACCTGATTCGCAGCCAGGAGGAGCATACAGCATGAAGGCTATCCGGTTCATGGCCCAGAAGGAACTCTACCACATCCTGCGGGACCCGCGTTCACTTCTTATCGTGATTGCCATGCCGATTCTCATGACGTTCTTGTATGGCTACGCGATCGATCTCGATGTTGATCGGGTCGTGCTGGCGGTGATCGATGAGGATCAGTCTCGCATGTCCCGGGAACTGATCCGGGAGTTTGCGGCCTCGACCTATTTCGATCTCTCGGCTGAGCAAGCCCGGTTGACGGACCCGGAGCACCTGTTGAAGTCCGCCGAAGCGGATGCCGTTCTGGTGATTCGGCCCGGGTTCGAAAGGGAGCTGAGTTCGCAGCGCAGCTTTGCACTGGGGTTGCTGGTCGATGGCGCCGACAATAATGTCGCCGCGGCGGTAGTGAACTACTCTCAGAGCGTCGTGGTCGATTATGCCACGAATCTCGTACCGGAGCGACAGTCGCTGCCAATGGTCACGCTGGCGCCTCGCATTCTGTACAACCCGAACCTGGAGTCGGCCATCTTTTTCGTGCCCGGGTTGGTGGCAATTATCATGATGATGATCTCCGCACTGCTGACCTCAATCACTATCGCCCGAGAGAAGGAGACCGGGACTCTCGAACAACTGCTGGTGGCCCCGGTGACACCCTTGCAGATTCTCATTGGCAAGATACTACCGTATATCTTCGTGGCGCTGTTTGATGGTATCTTGGTGTTGGTGCTGGCATGGATTCTATTCGATCTGCCCTTCGTTGGCTCGCACCTGTTGCTTCTGGGTTTCGGTTTGATCTATGTTGCGACAGCTCTGTCGCTGGGCACACTGATCTCGACCCTGGTGCGCACACAGCAGGTGGCTATGATGCTGGCAGTGTTGGTTACAATGTTGCCCTCAGTGATGCTCTCGGGGTTTATCTTTCCCATTAAGAACATGCCGATTGTGTTGCAGGCCCTCGCCTACATCCAACCGGCCA
>CAZXRO010000044.1:0-8576 GCA_964642435.1 uncultured Ignavibacteriales bacterium | reverse complement strand
AGTACTTTATCACGATCATTCGCGGTATCCTCCTCAAGGGTGCGGGGCTGGAGGTGCTGGCCCTGCATGCTGCCGCCCTCGTGGGCCTGATGGTGGTAATGATCGCGGTCGCCAGCAAACGATTCACCACGAGACTCGGGTAGGGAGGAAACGATGCGCCCTCTGCTGGGACTAATCAAGAAGGAATTCATCCAGGTCTTTCGGGACACCAACATGGTGCGGCTGATCTTCTTGATGCCGGTGGTGCAGATGCTCATCTTTGGCTATGTGGCCAATACCGAGGTCAAGCTGATCGAGCTCGATGTCTACGATGCTGATCGGAGTGTTCGCTCACGGGAGTTGGTGCGCACCATGGCCGCCGATGAGTATTTCCTGCCGAGCTACCCGGGCACGTCTCTGGGCGAGATGGAGGACCGCTTCAAGAGCGGGCAGAGCGAGATGGCGCTGGTCATCACTGAGGATTTCTCCGAGCGACTGGGGTCAGGGAAACCGGCAACAATTGGACTTGTGGCTGATGGCGCCAATTCCAACTCCGCCTCAATCGGCATGGGATACGCCGGCCGCATGGCTCAGCAATTCTCGACTCGGGAGCTGCAGTTTGAGCCGCTGATCGACCTGCGACCGTCGATCCTCTACAATCCCGAGGCGGAATCGGTCTACTACATGGTGCCCGGAATTGTGGCCACTCTGCTGTTGATGATCACTGTCATGCTCACCGCGATGGCAATAGTGCGCGAGCGAGAAATCGGCACGTTCGAGCAACTGATGGTGACGCCCATGTCCACCTCGATTTTTTTGGCTGGCAAGGTGATACCGTTTGTGGTGCTGGCGTTCGCAGAGCTGATTCTGACGCTGGTGCTGGGGATCCTCTGGTTCGAGGTTCCCTTTGTGGGCTCGGCAGGGCTGTTGTTTGGCCTGTCGGCAGTATTCCTGCTCACGACACTGGGGGTAGGTTTGCTGTTCTCTACCCTGGCCTCGACCCAGCAACAGGCGATGTTCTTCGCCTGGTTCTTCAGCGTGTTCTCCATTCTAACCTCAGGTTTCCTGACTCCCGTGGAAAACATGCCCCAGTGGCTGCAGTACCTGACGTATCTGAACCCGATGCGCTTCTTCATGAATATCGTCCGGGGGATCATGATGAAGGGCGCCGGAATTGCCGAACTGAGCCACGACATCATGGTGCTGGCCGTATTCGGGGTCGTGGTCTTCGGTTTTTCGACACTTCGCTTCTCCAAGCGGACGAGTTGACCGAAGCGGCGACTGGAGTTGCGGCATGTTGGCGGCTGGTGATGGCGATGCAATTGAAGTCTCACCAAAAACTACTGCCAAATGCTCAAGCGGGTTCGTATATTGGGCGCCGTGAAGAAAATGCTGTCATCGATAATCGACATCCGCAAGGGTGAAATCGGCCTCACCTTGCTGATGGTGGCCAATTACTACCTGATTCTGGTCACCTACTACTTCCTGAAACCGGCCCGCGACAGTCTGTTTCTCGTAAGGGTCTCTTCCGAGCAACTCCCCCTGGTCTTCATCGTTACAGCTCTGGTTACAGCTCCCATTGTGACTCTCTATACCAAGGCCAGCCGGTCGTTCAAACTGAACCAACTGATCGCCCTGACTCAGATCGTGCTCATTGTGTGCCTGTTCGGCTTGCGCTGGCTGGTCAGGCTCGACGACGATTGGGTCTACTACCTGTTTTACACCTGGGTGAGTATCTACGGGGCCTTGACAACTTCGCAATTCTGGCTGCTGGCCAACGCTGTGTATCACCCGGCACAGGCCAAGCGGCTGTTCGTCCTGCTGGGATTGTCTGGTATTATCGGTGCTTTCACGGGCGGCGAGGTGACGAATATCGTTGTCAGCTCTTTCGGCGTCGCCACAGAAGACCTGCTGCTGTTCTGCGCCGGCCTGCTGTTGATATGCATCGCGCTGACCCAGGTCATCTGGCGCATCCACCCCGAGGAAGTAGCTATCAAACGGCGTCGCTCTCGAATAGAGAAACAGCCGAAAGAGTCAATGACTGAGTCCTTCCGCGTGGTGGCCCGTTCCCGTCATCTCCTGCTGATTGTGGGCATGGTGGCCATGACCATGATGGTGGCCTCATTCGTGGACTACCAGTTCAAGACGGTGTCGAGCCAGGCGTTTCCCACAAAGGATGAGCTCACCGGTTTTCTCGGCACCTTCTACGGGCGGCTCTCTCTGGTGTCACTGGTCCTGCAGTTGCTGTTTACCTATCGCTTTCTTCGCATTGTCGGAGTAGGAGGAGTCATTCTCTTCCTGCCGCTGGGCCTTTTGACAGCCTCGTCGCTCATGTTCATCATGCCCGGCCTCGCGGCCGCGGTGCTGCTGCGCGGTACCGACGGCAGCCTGAAGTACTCGATAGACAAAACCGGCCGTGAACTGCTGTTCCTGCCCGTTCCCCTCGATGTCAAGAAGAAGACCAAGATCTTCATTGACCTGTTCGTGGACCGATGGTTCCGAGGGCTTGCCGGCGGCTTGTTGCTTTTGTGCACGATGGTGCTCGGGCTGAGCGTACGGCAGATAAGCCTGGTGGTGATTGGTTTGATTGGCATCTGGCTGCTGCTCGCCTTCATGATGCGTAAGGAGTACGTGAATACGTTCCGTCGCGCTTTGGAGAGGCGGGAGATCGACCTTAGCGAAATCCGAACCACCGTCAACGAACAGTCCACCGTCAACACCTTGATTGTCGCCCTGGCCAGTGAGAATGATCGCCAGGTGGTCTACGCGCTCGATATGCTCAAAGGCGTCAAGGAGGTTGACCTCACGCATCCTGTCATACCCCTTCTTGAGCACCCTTCCGCGGAGGTTCGTACTAAAGCCATTGAGGTGCTGCACTCACAGGAGGCTGGCTCGTTGTTGTCGCAAGTCAAGGGAATGCTCGAGGATCCCGCACTTGAGGTTCGTCGCGAAGCACTGCACTATCTGTACCTTCACACTGAAGGCGAGCACTCCGGCTTCTGGAACGTGCACTTGCACCATCCTGACTATGCTGTCCGCTGCGCCGCTTTGGATGCCTTGAGTCGATATGGCAGTCAGGACGAAAAGCGCCTGGTGACCGATGACGTCCTCGATGACCTGATGCAGTCTCCTGCTGATGGCCAATCCCGGGGCCGGTTACTGGTAGCCGGTGCACTCGGCTATCTCAAGCGTCCTCAGCAGCAACGATACCTCAAGCGCCTGTTGCATGACAATGAGCCGGAGGTGGTCAAGCAGGCCATTACCAGTGTGGGGCGTCTGAAAGACCGGGAGTATGTCCCCTGGTTGATCAACAAGCTGGCCGATGCCCGCTACCGTGTGACCATTCGCGGCGCGCTGGCACAATATGGGCGAAGCATCCTGGGCACCATGACCGACTACCTGTTCGATGAACAGGTGCCATTGTCAGTTCGAAGAAACATCCCACGGGTTATGGCGGAGATTCCGCTGCAGTTGTCGGTGGATACCCTTTCCGATGCGCTTGACAAGGTGGAACCCAACCTCAAGTACTATGTGCTAAAAGGGCTGAACCGTCTGCGGATCCATCACAGCGAGCTGAAGTTCCCGACTCGCCGCGTCGATCAGGCGCTCATTGCCGAGACCAAGGTCTACTATGAGATATTATCGATTATCACAGCCACGAAGCCGGCCATGAATGATGAGGCCTCGCGACTGCTTGAACGGGCCTTGACTGAGAAGCAGGAGCAGAACCTGGAGCTCATCTTCCGTCTGCTCGGCCTTTCCTATCCCCCACGCGACATATACAGTGCCTATCAGGGAATCGTGAGCCAACGACAGGCGCTGCGCGCAAGTGCCATTGAGTTTCTGGACAACCTGCTTCGCAACAACATAAAGAAGTATCTCTTTCCCATCCTGGACGAAGTATCGCCGGATATGCGACTGCAGAAAGGCGAGGAGCTCTTCGGTATCCGCTACTCAGACCGTGAGGAAGCCCTACTACATCTGATAGAGGGTCGCGATCCGTGGTTGAGGGCTTGCGCCTGTTTCTGTGCAGGCCGCATGGGCTCGGAGAGCCTCCGTCCGGCGCTGGAGAAAGCACTGGATGATCGCGACCCTGTTGTCCGTGAAGCTGCAGAGTGGACAATCCGCCGGGGCGCTGCTCCGGGTGCATGAGGTAAGTATGAGCAAGGCCGTCAAAAGGCTGGATCGTCCTGAGTCGCGGGACGTTACAAATATGAGGTGAACATGAGTGCCCCGATATTGACAGTGATCGAGAAGGTCATCTTCCTCCAGAATGTCGATGTTTTTGCCGATGTCCCCAGTGAACATCTGGCCTACCTGGCCTCGATTGCGACTGTTGAGGAATATGAGGCCGGAGAGGAAGTCTTTCGCGAAGGGGATGCCGCCGATGCCATGTACCTGGTGCTCTCTGGTGAGGTGCGGATGCACCGTGGCGATCGGGAGATTACCACAGTTACATCCAAAGAGGCGTTTAGCACCTGGGTGTTGCTGGAACAGGCACCGCAGGTGGTAACGGCGACGGTGAAAGAGGACGCAGTCTTGCTGCGAATTGACCGCGATGATTTCATAGATCTGCTTTCCGACCATGTGCAGATTACTGAGGCGGTGCTCAAGAATGCTGCCGGGCGGTTGCGCCAACTGCTTGGTCGGGTCAACATCCAGCCCAGCGAGTCCACGCCGGAGCGGGATCGGTGAAAGAAGGATCGCATGATGAGTGACGACATCAAGATTCTCCAGGACGAGAACCGCAAGCTGAAAGAGCGATTGCAGCGGCAGCACGAGCAGTTGCTTCAGTCCGAAAAGATGGCCGCCCTCGGTGAACTGCTGGCAGGTGTGGCGCATGAGATAAACACGCCGCTGGGAGCACTCAAGAGCAACAGTAATCTGTTTGTTCGAGCCTTCGAGCGCATCCAACTCATGCTTTCCGATAAGTCATTACCCGATGAAGCCTGCCGACATCCCGAGTTGCAGAAGCTCCTGAGCAATATTACGCAACTCAACCAGGTGAACGAGGCCGCCACCTCCCGCATCGAGGCAATCGTCAACGGCTTGCGCAAGTTCGCTCGCCCCTCCGAGGAGAAGCCGGAGGTGGCCGATATTCACGAGTGCCTCGATGGCAGCCTGGTACTTGTCCATCACGAATTGAAAGACCGCGTGGAGGTAATCCGCGACTACGGTGATATTCCGTTTATCACGTGTTACCCCAATCAACTCTCCCAGGCGTTTCTTAATCTTCTGATCAATGCCTGTCATGCCATCAAGGAACGCGGGCGTATTACCATTCGTACGTTTGTCGACAACGACCAGGTGGTCATTGAGATTGCCGATACCGGAATTGGTATTGCTCCCGAGCATTTGGAGCGGATCTTCAATTCAGGGTTTACGACAAAGGAACGAGGCAAGGGAACCGGCCTGGGGCTGGCTATAGTCCAGCAGATCGTCCACGACCATAATGGACGAATTGAGGTTAACAGTACGCTCGGCAAGGGAACGACTTTCCGCCTGTCGTTCCCCCGATAGACCCGGCGTGTGAAGCGTTCGGGTGACACAACCACGAAGATGTTTGACTCACATATCACAGGAGCTAAGACCTATGTCTGACGAAAGCCAACAAACCCAGGACAGACCGACGATTGTTTTGGTCGATGATGAGGAGATGGTCCTGACCAGCCTCAGCTCATTTCTGGACCTGGAAACAGAATATGAAATCAAGACCTACACCTCAGCCGGAGAGGCTCTGGGATACATAGAGCAGAACGACGTTGATCTGGTCATTTCGGACTACCTGATGCCCGAGATGGATGGTATCAGTTTCCTGGCCAGGGTGCGCGATATCAAGCCGGAGATTCCTCGGATCATCCTCACCGGCTATGCCGACAAGGAGAATGCGATCAAGGCGATCAATGAGGTGGGGTTGTATCAGTATATCGAGAAGCCGTGGGACAATGATGATCTGTTGATAATTCTTCGCAACGGGTTGGAGAAACAGAAGCTGATGAAACGGCTTCAGGAGAAGATCGAGCAGATCAACAAGGCCTACGCCGAGTTGCAGGGGATCCACTCGGAGATTGTCAAGACGTTCGTTTGATTCCGAGTTGTGCAACCTGTTGTTACGACGCCGGAGCGGCGCTTGGCATACCGATGACCTCATGGAGGACGTTGGAGAGCCTCTCCATTGTATACGGTTTGCGGATGAGGGCGCGCGCTCCCATTTGCATCAGTTGCTGCACCCGGTCGGTTTCCGAATAGCCGCTGACAACAATCGCCTTCTGGTCGGGATGGATCCTGAGGATTTCACGGTAGGTATCCAAACCATCGAAATCCGGCTCCATCAGCATTTCAAGCATCACCAGGTCGACAGTCCGCTGACTGAGGTACCTTAGCGCCTCCCGGCCATTGGCAACCGACTCAGCTGAATAACCCAGCTGCTGTACCATCTGCTCAGTCTGCTGTCGGGCAATCGCGGAATCATCGACAATCAGGACTGTCTTATTACACTTTGCAGCGCTTTCGGCCCCGTCGGTGTCCGTGGTGGAAGCTTCTGCGGGGAAGTAGAAAACAAACTCCGTACCCTGTCCCACATCGGAAAACAGATCGTAGTAGCCGCCATGATCCTTGATGACTCCCCAAACCACGGCCAGCCCCAAACCGGAACCGCTCTTGCCCATACATTTCCTTGAGAAATAGGGCTCGAATATCTTCTGGCGGTCTTCGACGGCTATCCCGTGACCGGAGTCCTTGATGCTCAGGACGGCATAAGCTCCGGGAACTACCTCGGCGAAACCTGATTTCAGGTGGCTCAGTTCGACACGCTTGGTGGTGATGACAATCTCGCCTGATTGGGAGATCGCTTCGAAGGCGTTGCCGACAACGTTCATTATGAGCTTCCGCAAGTGAACCCCGGATCCGGTAATCTGCGGCACGGTGCCACTCAAGCGGGTTGTGACTGTGATCGCTGGATTCTCAGATGAAATCCGCATATAGTGGGTGGAATCCAAATATTCGGTGACGACTTGGTTCAACGAGGTTGGCTTCATCTCATACCGGCCGCGTCGTGCCAGGGTAAGCAAGTCCTCAATTATCTCGGTAGAATCGAGTGCGGCTCGCTCCATTCGCTTTACCGTCCCCACTAACGGGCTGTCCGCGGGGAGCTGATGCAGAATGAGTGCGGGGTAACCGACCAATGGTCCCAGCATGTTGTTAAGGTCATGCGCGACACCGCCTGCGAGCAGTCCGATCGCCTGCATCTTCTCCGCCTTAGCCAGACGTTCCTCCATGCGTTTGGTCTCCGTGATATCTTCATACGTACCCAGAACACCGGTTATCCGGCCACCGGAGTCCCGCATGGGAGTCTTAGTGGTTCGCAGCCAGATCGTTTCTCCCGTCGCAGTGGTCTGTGGCTCCTCATAGCTGGCTTTGGCGGTACCTGTGTTCAGAACCTGCTGGTCGTCAACACGGTACAGCTCTGCCTGCTCGCGCCAGCCCATCTGATAGTCATCCTTGCCGAGGAGATGTTCAGTCGACTCAAACCCGGCATCGCGGGCAAATGCCTGGTTACAACCGAGGTATCGCAGATTGGCGTCTTTCCAGAAAACCCGAACCGGGATGGTATCAAGCACTGTCCTGAGGGTTATCTCACTTTGCTTGAGCTTTTCCTCGGCAATGGATCGCTCGGCCTCGGCACGTACCAGCCTGGTGACGTCATTGATGATGGACAGGACCATTGATTCGCCGGCAACACTGATCTTACTGGCCGTGATGAGCAAGTCGAGCATCTCGCCGTCGGGACCGTTGCGGGCCCGCATATGGTACCCCTCGAGCACGCGCTTGGCAGCAAGGGCATCCACAATTGCTTGACTGGTCCCCACGGGTACCAGTCCAAGTTGCTCCGGCGTCTTGCCGATTATGTCCTGTCTGTGCATCCCAAGGCTCAGGGCAAACCTTTCATTGACATCGTAGTATTCACCGTTCATCCGGTTGAGCACAACCCCGAACGGGTTTTCTTCGAACATGGCGCGGTAGGCAGCCTCGCTCTCCCTGATTCCCTGCTCCAAGAGGCGCCTTTCGGTAATGTCAATATGTATTCCCACAACTCGTGTTGGTCTTCCACTCTTGTCGCGGTCAATAATAGTGCCCCGAGAGAGAATCCAGAGATAGTCACCTGTCTTGGATCTGAGGCGGAACTCCTGCTCGAATTGCCTCTTGCTATCCTCGAGATGGCGTCGGAAGCTGCGTGTGACCTGTGGGAGGTCCTCGGGATGAACCATGCTTTGAAACGTCTCGAAATCGGGCGCGAAGTCCCGGGATTCGTATCCGAGCATACTGTGAAATCCGGGGCTAAAACAGATTCTGCCAGAGGTGAGGTCAAGATCCCAGCGAGAGTCAATCATGGAATCGATAATCTCAGCAATCCTCTGCGATGAATCGAAACAGGCCGATGGGTTGGTTGAGGCCGAGCCTGAACAGTCGTGCCGCAGGTCGTGTTCAGTCGTCACTGTAGCTTCTCCTGTCGTCCGATCGAAGCAAAGTGGGGAGGCCGGTTTTCCGCTTCAATCAGACGGTAAGCCAATCTGCACGCATAGACCTTGTTTGAGGAG
>CAZXRO010000043.1:13029-14134 GCA_964642435.1 uncultured Ignavibacteriales bacterium | reverse complement strand
GATACGATCAAGGCGAAGGTTTCGCCGAACTTCAAGCCGCCGGCGGGCGAGGCTTACGCGCGCATTGAGAACTCGCGCGGTGAGCTGGGGATCTATCTCATTTCTGATGGCAGCAAGAAGCCGTTGCGTGTGAAGGCTCGTGGTGGATCATACAATCAGCTTCAGGCACTGCCGGTGATGTGCCATGATGTGTTCGTGGCTGATCTAGTGGCGATATTCGCGACGCTCGATGTTATCATGCCGGAGGTGGATCGATGAACGGATTCTCTGAATTCCTCGAATTGCATCCGCTGTTTTCCTGGCTGTTCGAACTTCTGAAGTCGACCGGGCTTCCTGATCCCTGGCTGCGCGTCGCTCACTACAGCGTCCTGGGTGGCATGATGTTCGGCATCCTGTCGTTGATCGCGCTGTTTTTGGTGTGGTGGGAGCGGAAGATTGCCGCTCATATACAGCAGCGTTTCGGGCCCATGCGTCATGGCTGGCATGGTTGGTACCAGACGATTATGGATGCCATCAAGCTGCTCCAGAAAGAGGATGTCAAGATCGCCTTGCGTGACAAGCCGGTGTTTTTCTGGGCGCCGGTTGTCTGTTTCGTGGCGGCCTTCTGCGTGTATGTGGTGATGCCGTTTGGCGAGGGGCTGATCGTAGCGGACTTGAACATTGGCATTTTGTATGTGCTTGCCATCACGACCTGGACGGTTATTTCGCTGCTGATGGCGGGGTGGGGATCGAACAACAAGTACGCCCTGCTGGGTGGGATGCGTTCGGCGGCGCAGATTGTCAGTTACGAGGTTCCGATGGCGGTCAGTATTTTGACGCCGATTCTGTTTGTGGGGTCGCTGTCGATGAATGATATCGTGCTGTCGCAGACCGGGCCCATTTACAATTGGTTCATCTTTCGTCTGCCGTTCGGGCCGATTGCCTTTTTGACGTTCATTATCGCCGGCACGGCCGAGGCCAACCGGACGCCATTTGATATTCCGGAGGCGGAACAGGAGCTGGTTTCCGGCTACAATGTTGAGTATTCGGGGATGAAATTCGCCATGTTCTTTTTGGCGGAGTTTGTCAATATGTTTACTATCTCGGCGGTGGCCGTGACAGTTTT
>CAZXRO010000043.1:11435-13019 GCA_964642435.1 uncultured Ignavibacteriales bacterium | reverse complement strand
CATGGTGCTGGTCTCCGCACTGCTCGTGACCCTTTTCTTCGGTGGCTGGCACGGGTTTCAGTTCTTGCCATCGTGGTTGTGGTTTTTGGGCAAGACGTTGTTGATCGTCTTGTTGCTGATGTTGTTCCGTTGGACGTATCCGCGGCTGCGAGTCGATCAACTCATGGTGTTTGCCTGGAAGTTCCTGGTGCCGTTGACGTTTGCCAACCTGATCATCGCCGGTCTGTTCAAACATCTCGGGTGGTACTGGTAAGATGAGAGCAAGGACACGATCATGGGTGTGATAAAAGATATAAAGAACCTGATCGCAGGGTTGGGGATCACCGGCAAGCATCTTGGCCGGCACGCCATTACGGTGCAATACCCGGAGCAGCGGGATGTGATTGCGGAGCGCTCGCGGGGGATTGTGGTGCTGCTTTCGGACAAAGAGACCGGCGAGTTGAACTGCACGGCGTGTCAGCTGTGTATGCGGGCGTGTCCGACGGGGGCGATTGTGGTGGAGTTCGAGCGCGATGAGAACAAGCGCAAGATCCTGACCAACTTCACACTCGACAACACGATTTGTTGTTTCTGCGGGATGTGCGAGGAGTCATGCAACTTTTCGGCGCTGAAGCTGGCCAACAAGTATGAGTTTTCCACGATAGACAAGCACGACCTGGTGTGGGATATGCACAAGCTGCAGGAAGTCGGTCGCGATGTACCGTATGAGGATACGCGCAAGAAGAAGAAGGCCGCTCCCAAGAAGCCTGCACCCAAGCCGTCCGAGAAGACATCTGAGCAGACCACAAAGGAGGTCGAGGCTCAGGCTGACGAGAAGGCCAAGCCGGTGGACAAGCCGGTTGATGAGACTGCGCCCAAGCCGGAGCAGGAGA
Organism: uncultured Ignavibacteriales bacterium; assembly: GCA_964642435.1. Taxonomy (GTDB): domain Bacteria; phylum Zixibacteria; class MSB-5A5; order GN15; family FEB-12; genus WJKG01. The sequence goes on along the minus strand of CAZXRO010000043.1, from coordinate 12,147 downwards.
AAGAAAAGCCGGCCGCTGAGGATAATCAGCCGGGTGAGAAGCCCAGGGCGGGTGAGGAGCCGACTGAAGACACCGGTGGCAAGACCGAGCAGGGCGGCGATGATGATATCAAGAAGGAGGGTAGCGACTGATGGTCGGTGAACCGGAAGTGGGAATGGTCTTCTGGCTGTTATCGTTCGTGATACTGGTCTCGGCCTTCATGGTTGTGAGCCTGAAGAATATATTCCATTGCGCGCTTTTCCTGGTGCTCTGCCTGTTCTCGGTCGCTGGGATTTTCATACTGTTGCATGCGGAATTTCTGGCTGCTGCCCAGGTGCTGATTTATGTCGGGGCGGTCGCTATCCTGATCATATTCGCCATCATGCTTACCAGTAACCTGGCCTCGGGGAAAGTCCGGGCGACCAATGAGAATGTGCTGGTGGGCTTTTTTGTCGCGCTGATTCTGGCCCTTGGGACAATCGTGTTGATCGGCAACACTCATGTCTGGCAGTATGCCGAGCCACAGGAGGCGGCTGATGGCAATGTGATGATGATCGGCAAGTATCTCATGACCGAGTATATGCTGCCGTTCGAGATTGTCTCAGTGCTGCTTCTGGCGGCGCTGATCGGAGCGATAGTGCTGGCACGTAAGGAGAAGTCGTGATGTTTTACTACCTCTCCCTGGCCGCGTTGCTGTTTTCTATCGGAGTTTTCGGCGTGATAACGCGGCGTA
>CAZXRO010000043.1:0-11425 GCA_964642435.1 uncultured Ignavibacteriales bacterium | reverse complement strand
GGCATTTTGATGTCTTTGGAGCTGATGTTCAACGCAGCCAATATCAATTTTGTCGCATTCAACCGGTATGTGGTCAGCGATGGCCCGATCGGGCAGATGTTCGCGATCTTCATTGTGGTGGTCGCCGCCGCAGAGGCTGTCGTGGGATTGGCAATAGTCCTACTGCTGTATCGCAACTGGCAGGGAATCAAGACCGACTACATCAACATCATGAAGTGGTAGGGAGTCACCTGAGAGTATGACCAAATATGCCTTTCTAATTGCTCTGTTACCGGCATTCGCATTTGTGGCCATTGTCTTTGCCCTCAGGTGGCGCGAGAAGCTGGCCTCAGGATTCTCGATTTTCATGATCCTGGTCAGTTGGGTTATGTCGATTGTGGTGCTGTTCGAAACGATCGGTCGGCACGGCGAGGTGTACGAAGCCTGGTACACGTTTATCCAGTTCAGCAACTTCCATCTGCAGATAGGGATACTGGTCGATGCGCTGACGGCGATCATGCTGGTGGTTGTTACCACCGTGGGTGCCTGCGTGCAGATATATTCACTGGGGTATATGCACGGTGATCCGCGCTTCAGTCGGTTCTTCTCGTATTTGTCGTTGTTCCTGTTCAGCATGCTGGGGTTGGTCCTGGCCAACAACTTTTTCATGATCTTCATCTTCTGGGAGTTGGTGGGGCTGACCAGTTATTTGCTGATCGGTTTCTGGTTCGAGAAGCTTTCCGCAGCAAATGCGTGTAAGAAGGCGTTCTTGACCACCCGTATGGGCGATCTGGGGTTCTTGATCGGCCTGTTCCTGCTGGCCTTCTATTTTGGCACATTCAACTACGGCGAGGTCTTTGCCAAGGTGGGCGCCGGTGGCATTCCGGGGTGGGTGTTGATTGCAGCGCCGATCTTCATTTTCTGTGGTGCGGTCGGTAAATCGGCCCAGTTCCCGCTCCACGTGTGGCTGCCGGATGCTATGGAGGGCCCGACGCCGGTGTCGGCGTTGATCCACGCGGCAACGATGGTGGCGGCGGGGGTGTACCTGGTGGCACGATCGATGAGCCTGTTTGTGGGGTCGGTCGAGGCCTCGATGGTGGTAGCGATTATTGGTGTGGTCACCTCGCTCATGGCAGCCACGATTGCCCTGGTGCAGAACGATATCAAACGCATCCTGGCGTATTCGACAGTGAGCCAGCTCGGCTATATGATTATGGCGTTGGGGTTGTATGGTGTGGACACGGCCACGGGTCACCATTCGGCCGGCTATGTCGCGGGTACGTTCCACTTGATGACCCATGCCTTCTTCAAGGGATTGTTGTTCCTTGGTGCCGGGTCGGTCATTCACGCGGTGCATACCAACGACATCCAGGAGATGGGTGGGTTGTATCCGAAGATGAAGGCAACCTCGCTGACGTTCATGGCAGCCTCGCTTTCGATAGCGGGTATTTTCCCGTTTGCCGGTTTCTGGTCCAAGGATGAGATTGTGGCGGCGACGGTGCATCATCCGGTCTTCATGGTGCTGACTTTGCTCATTGCCTTCATGACGGCATTTTACATGTGGCGGCTGTGTTTCCTGACGTTCTTCGGCAAGCCGCGCGATCAGCACCGTTTTGAGCACGCCCACGAGTCCCCGCGGACAATGACCGGTCCGCTGGTCTTTCTGGGAATCCTGGCGGTGTCTGCCGGCTGGGTGGGTATTCCGTGGTTGCATCACGGGTTCAGCAGTTTTGTCTACCATGGCGAGCCGCACCATGCGACGCCGAGTCTGTTTCTGATGGGAGGCTCGCTGCTGGTTGGTTTGTCCGGTATCTTTCTCGCTTACCTGGTGTATTACAAGGGTGCTATCTCGGCCGACAAGATGGCTGAGCGGTTTCGTCCGATCTACAAGCTTCTCTATAACAAGTACTATCTCGATGAGATATACGATGCTGTGCTTTTGCGGCCGATCATGGGTTTTGCACGGTTCATGTGGACGTTCGATGCGCGGCTGATCGACGGCATGGTCAACGGTGTCGCATTTTTGACGCTGGTATGGGCTGCTGTCAAACAGTGGTTTGATACGTGGATTATCGATGGGATGGTCAACGGCGCCGGCTGGTTGGTCCGCATGCTCGGCGGTATGCTTCGCTATTTGCAGACCGGTGCGGTGCAGTTCTATGCGCTGTTCATTGCGGCGATGGTCGTATTGATGATCCTGACCAAGTTTGAACTGGCGTACACCCAGATCAACTGGCCGACGATGACGATTATCTTCATCATTGGCATCACGTTGCTGCCGCTGCTGAGCCGGTTGACATCCGACCGGTCCAAGACTGCAGGCGAGTCTGAAAATGAATGAAACGGTGAGTGTGGAGGATAAACTGTCGGTATGAAATTGCCGCTATTGACATTGCTGATCATGTTCCCCCTGTTGGGGATGGTATTGGTTATGCTGCTGCCCAAGAACAACAAATGGGCAATCCGGTGGACAGCCACCATCGTCAGCATTATACCAATGCTCATCTCCTTCTGGTTAACGTGGGACTACTTCGTGAACTACGCGTCGTCATCGGCCATGGCCTATGTCGAGGGGCCGTATGAATGGATCCCCACCCTGAATGTCCAGTATTACCTGGGTGTGGATGGCATCAGCGTGCCCATGCTGTTCCTGACGGGTTTGCTTTCGACCCTGTCGCTGATCGCGTCGTTCAATATCGAAAACCGCGTCAAGGAGTACTTCGCCTACTTCCTGCTTCTCGAGGCCGGGATGATGGGTGTGTTTGTGGCGCTGGACTTCTTCCTGTTCTACGTATTCTGGGAGATCATGCTGGTCCCGATGTACTTCTTGATTGGCATCTGGGGAGGCCCGCAGAAGGAGTACGCAGCGATCAAGTTCTTCCTGTACACCTTGTTCGGGTCCATTTTCATGCTGGTTTCCATATTGATTCTGTATTTCACCAGCGAGCCTCACACGTTGAACATCATGACGCTGATACAGACCTCGCCGGAGCTGGGGCACAGCCTGCAGATGGTCTGTTTCATATTCTTCTTTGTGGCGTTTGCCATCAAGGTGCCGGTGTGGCCGTTCCACACATGGTTGCCCGATGCTCACGTGCAGGCGCCGACCGCCGTGTCGGTTATCCTGGCCGGGGTGCTGCTGAAAATGGGTACCTATGCCATGTTGCGTATCAGTTGGCCGATGTTCCCTGATGCGCTGCGGACGTTGTCGTTCTGGATCGCGCTGCTGGGAGTTATCGGCATCATCTATGGCGCCCTGGTTTCGATGGCGCAGAAGGACCTGAAGAAGCTGGTAGCGTATTCCTCGGTGTCACACATGGGGTATTGTATGCTGGCGCTCGGGGCGTTTTCCTCGGTGACGGCAGTTGCCGGTTGTATGTTCCAGATGGTGTCGCATGGTTTGATTACCGGCGCCCTGTTCCTTTTGGTGGGCGTGCTCTATGATCGCGCTCACACCCGCGAGATTGCCGCTTTCGGTGGTCTGGGAGCCAAGATCCCGGTGTATACCGGGTTGATGGTGATGTTTGGAATGGCTTCGCTTGGGTTGCCGGGGATGTCCGGTTTCGTGTCTGAATTCATGGTCTTTGTTGGAGCCTTCCAGGGTGTAAACAAGGTACTGGTTGGTATTTCTGTTCTGGGTGTGGTGCTTGGTGCTACTTACATTCTTCGCATGGTGCAGAATGTGTTTCTGGGTGAGTTTGATCTGGCCCGGTGGGGCGGGCTCACCGATATCAACCTTCGAGAATTGATCACGGTCGCGCCGCTGGCGGTGTTGACGCTGGCAATAGGCATTTATCCGCGTCCGCTGGAGCAGCTGATGGAAGCGACGCTGGTGAACCTCGTTAACTTGATGGCCAGGTAGTCGTTGATGGAAGTCCAACTGCCAGAGGTAAGCCTGCGCATAATGGCGCCCGAGCTGTTCTTGTTTGTCTGGGCGCTGGTGGTGTTCACATTTGATCTGATTACCAAGCGTGCCCAGGGGGATGCGGTTGGTTACCTGACGATGGTGGGTATTGCCATCACGGGTGGCATTCTTGCTTTTACCGATCAGGGGCCCGGCTTTGGCAATATGTTCTACAATGATCCCATGGCGGTCTTCTTCAAGGTCGTGTTTCTGGGTGCTGCCTTTATGGCGGTTGGTTCGAGTTTCGGGATCATGAGGCAGAAGATCGTAAATCACCGCGGTGAATTCTTCGGGCTGATGCTCCTGTCGACTGTCGGCATGATGTTTCTGGCGTCCTCCAATGAGCTGTTGACGATCTGGATAGGGCTGGAGCTAGCCACAATCCCGTTGTTCGTGCTGGCGGCTTTCTTCAAGGACAATAAGCTTTCAGTTGAGTCGGGGCTGAAGTATTTCATCGTGGGTGCGTTCTCCTCGGCCATATTGGTCTACGGGATATCCTTCCTGTACGGTCTGACCGGTACGACTGACTTGCTGCAGATGAAAATGAACCTGGCGGTGGTGCATCTGACATTCCGCAATATCGGGGTGATCCTGATCGCGTCGATTACGATGCTTATCGCTGGTATCGGGTTCAAGCTGGGGTTGCCGCCGTTTCACCAGTGGGTGCCGGATGTGTATGAGGGCGCGCCGACACCGGTGGCGGCGTTTTTGTCGATTGGGTCCAAGGCGGCGGGTTTGGTGGCGTTTGCGAAGATCTTTGTCAATGGCTTATCGGCTTTCCATTCGGTAGACATGGCGCCTAACGACTGGGGCAAGCTGGCCGGTATTATTGCGATCGCGGCGTTGATTCTTGGTAACTCGGTGGCAATTCGGCAGACGAATATCAAGCGCATGCTCGGGTATTCCTCGATTGCGCAGGCTGGTTACATCATGATTGGTATGGTGGCGCAGTCGGCGCTGGGCTTGTCGTCGGTAGCGTTCTACATTTTTGCGTATATGTTTGCCAACATGGGGGCCTTTGCGGTTGTGGCGGCGTTTGAGGACAAGACGGGCTCCTGTGAGATCAAGAGCTATGCCGGGCTATCCAAGAGTTCGCCCATGCTTGCGATTTGCATGACGGTCTTCCTGCTTTCATTGGCCGGTATCCCTCCGTTGGCCGGGTTCCTGGCCAAGTACTATGTGTTTGCGGCAGCGATCGAGCAGGCTTCGCACGACGGGAGCCAGTGGTTGTACTGGGTGGTTGGAGCGGGTTTGCTCACGGCGGTGTTCTCCTTGTACTACTATGCCAATGTGATCAAGCAGATGTATTTCTCGAAGGATGACTCACCGTACCGGATTGGTTTGCCGGCGCCGGCGAAGCTGGTGGTTTTGATTGGCCTGGCCGGTGTGCTGGTGTTCGGGCTGTATCCGGAACCGGTGCTGCAGTTTGCGCAGGATGTGCCCTCCATGTTCGGTTTTTCTGCGCCGTAAGAGGTAGGCGAGAGCAGCAGGTCCTAAAGGCGCGAGGCTTCGGTCTCGCGTTTCGTTTTTGTGAGCTATCGGGTGGGAATATCAAATCTATTGCGCAACAACCGAAAAATACTATAAATAGGGTACCCAAAGAGTTATGATGGCCAATGCGGTGTGAGGGACTGAGGCGCCGCGGGAATTGTACAGCAACGAGGGACCAGGTGAAGCTCGCGAATCTGTTGATGGAGCGTCGGATCAAACTGAACTTGACGGCACGGACCAAGGAGGCCGCGATCCTGGAGCTGCTGCAGCTGCTCAAGGACGAAGGTATTGAGATGGACTGGGACGATGTCTTCAAGTCCATCCGTGATCGTGAGGAGATTGAGAGCACATCGTATGGACGGGGATTTGCCTTTCCGCATGCGCGCAGCGACGCCGTGCGGGAGTTGTATATTCTGGTTGGTGTCTCGCGCGAGGGGCTTGAGGACCGCACTCCTGATGGCATCCCGGTTCATGTGCTTTGTCTGCTGTTGACGCCGTCGACAGTGGCACGGTTGTACCTTCAAACCTTGTCGGGATTTGCGCGTTTTGCACGGCAGGACGGTGTACTGGAGACATTGCTTGCGATTGACACCAGACCAGATTTGATCAAGGCAATTGCCGATGCGAATATTACGATCGACAAGGAGCTGATGGTCAAGGATATCATGCGGCATAATCCGATAGCGGTGACGGTTGACGATACGCTTCGCGACGTTGCCAACATGATGTTTCGCCATCGTTTGTCGGCGCTGGCGGTGATAGACAAGGACGGCCGGTTGCTGGGCGTTATTGACGATCGTGACCTGATCCAAGCGGCGCTACCGGACTACCGCTCGCTGATATCGAACCTGAACTATGATATGGAAGTCGAGCCGTTCGAGGAGTTGCTGAAGAAAGAGGACAAGATCAAGGTGTCACAGCTCTACCGGACCGATTTCGAGGTGGTCACCCCGGACACGCGGATGGTTGAGGTGGCGGCCATGATGATTTTCAAGGACATTCGCAGAGTGTTTGTAACTGTCGACGATCTTCTGGTTGGCATTCTGCTGCGCAAGGATATCGTCAACATGATCATTCGCGGTTGATGCTCTGGTTCGTTTGAGTGATTCCCGATCATCACCTTCCGCAGATACTGTCCACTCGAAGACGGCGCTCGCGGGTTTCGTTGCGAACGCGTCGCTACGCAGGTGAGGTAGCCGGCACTACTGATTGGTCTCTTGCTGGATGTATTCGGTCAAGGGCAACAGAAAGGCCCATCTTGATGATGGGCCTTCGTTATTCGCGGGCTGGCTGTCGGACCAATGTGGTGTTTAGTCCATCTCCATGTGTCTCTTCTTGGCCCGGAAGCTGATTCGGGGGAACGGATTCACGACGGCGCTGGCAATATTCGTCAAGTGCGAGTTGATGCGCTTCAGATACCGGGCGTAGAGAGCCAGACTGGCGGCATCGCGGGCGGAGAGCTCTTTCTCGCCGCCGGTGATGATGTCTTTGACGATCTCTTCGCATTTCTTGCTGGTATCGTCCTCGGCTCGCATGACCTTGCGGCCCTGTGACTTGTTTTGGTCCTTGAGGGCCTTGATCGTGGCATCGAAGTGATCATCGATGGTGCGCTCGATTTCCGCGAGATTATCTTCCCACTTGCCGCCCTTGAGGGGTTGAGCATGGTGTCGGCCCAGATCCACCATGTTCTTGGTGTAATCGCCGATTCGCTCAACATCGATGACGATTGAAATGAGGCCCAGCCCGGGAACGAGATTGGCGGTCCCGGCGATAGTCAGGTGGGCGAGCACCTTGCGGCGGACTTCGCGTTCGTACTTATTGATCCTGCGATCCATTTTCTTGACATCGAACGGCATTTCGGCCGTGCTTTCTTCGCGCAGAGTCATTCGTGATGTGTCGAACATCTGCTTGTCGTATTCGAGCATTGTGACGGTCGTATCGAAGGCCTCATCGAGCAGACTTTCGGAGCTGAACAGCTCCTTGAATTTGTCAAACATACTGTATTCCACCTCTTCAGCCCAGAGTTATGATCAACAACGGGATTGCATAGAATACAATACCGATGTAGACCAGTGGAATCAACCTTGATTTCATGGCAAGATCGGCCATTCTCATAGAAAGCCAGATGGGGACGCGTTTGAGCGGCCAGAAAATGGCGATACCATAGCAATTAAATGTCAGGTGAGCAAAGGCGACCGCCACCGCCGTGTGCGATCCGGTGGCCAGCGAGGCCAGAAAAGCGGTAATGGTGGTGCCGATATTGGCTCCCAGGACATACGGGAATATCTGGTTGAGTGTGAGTACGCCGGCCCCGATCAGCGGGATGACCAGTGAAGTTGTGATGGACGAAGACTGTACGAGCACGGTCAGGGCTATACCGAGGATGAATCCGAGGACGGGCGTGCGGAAGATGTAGCGCTGGAAGAACCGCTCGACCTTGGACAATACCATCGACTTGATGACCTTGACAATGTATCGCAGGGCGATAAACAGGAAGAGCAGAGCGACGATAGCCCCAATCCAGCCATTGTTACCAAGCAGGTCAAGGGCGGCTACGGCCACCGGTTTTGTTATCACTTTCAGTGGCGAACTGAAAGTGAGGCCGCTGGAGCCGCCGAGGGCGTGCTCGACCCATTCGGCCGAGAACCCGACGATGTTGAAGTACATCTGCAGTGGGAGCAACACAATCACGGAGCAGATATTGAAGAAATCGTGGACAATACCGCCGGTAAAGGCTGCCTTGAACTCGTTCTTTCTCTGGATATGAAAGAGCGACACAATTGTATTGGTCACCGAGGTACCGATGTTGGCGCCCATCACCATCGGCACGGCGGCCTGCAGGGTGAGTGTGCCACCACCAACCATGCCGACTATCACCGATGTTGTGGTTGAAGACGACTGGATGACAGCGGTAGACAGTACACCGATGGCGACGCCCACGAGCGGATTGGCGGTAGCTTGCAGAATAGCGTTGGCAACATCGGCCCCAAGCATCTTGAAGGCCGCGCCGAGCATGGTAATGGCAAGGATAAACAGATACAACAGCCCGATCAGTGCCAGGATCTTCAGGGCGATTCCATTGGCAGCGGCGGCGCGAGTGAGCGCGGCACGATAGGCATTCGGCTGGTCAGCCATTCAGGCTACGTTTCCCTCTCCAAAATTCGGCCTTCACTTTGGGCGGCAATATAGAGGCGCCGGGCGAGTCGGTCAAGGGGATACCAAGGCCGCTTACAATCCTAACGAAAATCTAACAGTGGGAAAGTCTTTCTCAATGTTGCTCCTGTCTACTCCCGCTGTACGCCAGCAGTCGACAGGACGTAAGCGTCGGTCTTCATGTGCCGCATAGAGACGCGTCTGATATCCTCCAAGTTCAGTTCGGCCAGTTGCTTGAGGTATTTCTGGTCGTGTCCGAGCGGGCGGCCCAGCAGTTCATCGAGTGCCAGGTAATACGCCTGGTTGATCCGTGAGAGCTTGGCGCTCATCAATCTTCCCCAGATGGAGTTCCTTGCGCGATCAAGTTCCTCGCGCGTGGCGCCTTCCAGTCGCAGCTTGTCGATCTCAAGCAGGATCCCATCGAGCGCGGTCTGGTAGTTGGCTTTGCCGGTCGACATGACTGCGTAGTACCAGCCAAGGTCGCGGTCGAATCGCGCTCCGGCCCCTACGGAGTAGGCCAACCCTTGTTTCTCCCGTAAGTTCTTGTAGAGCCGATCGGACAGGATGGAGACGGCCACACTCATGGCCGTGGATTCATCGCTGGTGGCACCCGGGATGAGATTGCCAAGATACATGGCGACTTGTTCACTCTCCATTGGCACCTGGTGCACCTTTGGTTCGAAGAAGGGTTCGGGGCGCGCCACCGTATCGGACGCGAAGCCGGTTGGTGCCAGTCGACCGAAGCGGTCGTCGACGAGATCCATGATTTGCGTGACAGGTCGCTGGCTGGCGATAGAGACAATCATGTTCTCAGGGCTGTAGTAGCTTCGGTGATGATCGATGAGGTCATCGCGCGTGATGGAAGCGATCGAACGCATATTGCCCTGGATAGTGCGGGCATAGTCGGTTCCATCGAACAGGGTCTCGTAGAAGCCGTCGCGGGCAACGTTACGCGGTGATCCTGCCTGCCTGCCAAGGACCATCTGAATCTCGCTGCGGGCCTGCTCGATTTGATCCGGGGCGAACCCCGGGTGCATGAGCATCTCATAGAACAGGTGGAAACCGCGCTCGGCGAATTCATCGATAGTCTCGAATTTGCAGAAGGAGAAGACGCGTGAGGTATAGCGGTCATCGTACGGAATCCACGGGTTGTCATAAAGGGTGACCTGGGCACCGATTTGGGCCAGATCGCGCGAGAGCTCCTCGGCCGAACGGGTGACGGTTCCCTTTTCCATGCAGCGGTTGACAAAGTCCGTGATACCTTCCTTGCCCTGGGGCTCGTTGGCGGTGCGGTGCTTGCCGAAGACATTCATGGCGAAGACCTGGCTGCCCGGGGAGGACTTGACAATGACGGTCAGCCCGTTGTGGAGAATCTCGCGATGGTAGGTGGCGGAGTCGGCCAGTTCCAGATCGATAATTTCTGTGGACGGGTACTCCAGCGGGATGCCGGTGCTCAGGTCGTATTCGGCGAACCCGGTAGTATCGAAATAGGCCTTGACCTGTTCGGCGGGCATGCCCTCCGGTACATACGGTGTGGCGTTGGAATCTGCGGGGCGAACGATGGTGGCTACGTAGTTGGGGTTGTTCAGCCAGTCGGCGGCGGCCTGCTGGCACTGTGACCATTCGACGGCGGAGAGGCGTTCGGGGAAGCGTTGCAGGAAGTCATAGCCGGTCGCCATCATTTTGTCTGAGATGATGAACCCGTAGTAATGCAGTTTCTCAGATGAGTAAATGTTGTCGCACTTCACCGAAGTCTTTATGCCCTGCAGCACGTCGTTGTCGGCCAGGTGGGTGCGCAGGCGGGAGAGGTGGGTAGTGACGGTGTCGAGGATAGCATTGGCATTCGAGGGATCAGGCGTACGGATGGACATATCAATGCGGCTGAGTTCAGCCATCGTGTTCAAACTGACATAGAACTCGCTTGCCACCGGCTTCTCGCCACCAGTCAGGGCCTGCCCCAGGGGGGAGACTTCCTTGCTGTTGAGGTAGCGAACCAGCAGGTCAACCGGGAAGTAATCGGAATGGGTGAAGTGGGGTGCCGCCAGGGAGATGTCGATATGGGTCTGGCGCACCTTGCCGACCGTGTCGACGACCAGTTGGGTTGCAGCCAGGTCATCGGTGCGAATCTCCGGCTCGGTAACCTCGGCAGCCTGCTGCGGGGCAGGAATGGAACCCCAGAGGCTGTCGATGAGAGGTTTCATTTCCGATGGTGTAAAATCTCCGATTACCAGCAATGTCATTCGAGAGGGGACATAGTATCGCTTCCAGTAATCGACGATGGCGTCGCGCGGGATGTTCTCGATAAAGGATTCATAGCCAATCACAGGCTGGTTGTAGGCGGTAGAGGCGTAGGCGTGTTCGGTGAAAAATGCCTCGGCGGCCGAGCCGGGACGGTCCATACCGGACCGGATTTCCTCGATAACGACCTTGCGTTCCTTGGCCAATTCGTCCTCGGGGAATGTGGAATTGAACAGCATGTCGGCCTGGACGGTCATGGCGTAGTCAATGAATTGTCGGGGGACGAGTACGAGATAACAGGTGAGGTCCTTGCGGGTGAAGGCGTTGAGGTACCCGCCGAGGTCACTGATGGAGTTGTCCAGTTGCTCGCGGGTAAGGTGGGTGGTACCGTCGAAAAGCAGATGCTCCAGAAAGTGGGTGAGTCCATTCTGATACTCGGACTCATTTTTGCTGCCTGATTTGATGAAGACAAGATTGGCGATCATGGGTGAACCGGGCTGAGGTTTCAGTATCACCTGCATACCGTTGGGCAACTCGTAGGTTTCGGTCTGTGCCCAGAGCGTGCCGGAAAGGATCAGTGTCGCTACTATGGCCACCAGCAAGGTGTGCACAGAGAGTTCAAAGGAAGGTATCCGGTGCCGCATGGGGTCTCCTAACGTA
>CAZXRO010000042.1:0-14136 GCA_964642435.1 uncultured Ignavibacteriales bacterium | reverse complement strand
TTGAAAATGCTTATTATGTTCCACATTGGCAGGAAGATAGCCAGGGCCAACAGGGTGATCATGGCGCCGATCACAATGATCAGAAGGGGCTCCAGAGCAGCGGTCAGGCGGCGTGAATCGTAGAGGACTTCTCGATCGAAGAACGAGGCAACCTCGCGCAGGGTAATCTCCAGCGATCCCGATTCCATGCCGATTTGCAGGAGCGATATGACCAGCCGGGGAAAATGCGGCATCTTCGAGCGGCTTTCCATAACACTTCTCCCCTCGCGCAGACCGTCCTCAAACAGCTCGATTTCCCTGCCTATTACGCTGTTGCCAACAGTCTCACGAACTATTTGCAGGCTCTTCAACAGGGGTATACCGGAAGCGATAAGCACGCCCAGAACGTGTGAAAAGCGCGAGAATAGCACTTTGAGAATGAGCTTGCCGAAGACCGGCAACCTGAGCGCCAGGCTGTCGATTCGCGGCTTCAATGCCGGCATTCTCAGCAACCGGACCGCTCCCCAGATAGCCCCGATACCAGCCGGCACAAGAATGTACCAGTTGGCCCGTATGAGGTCGCTTAGCGCGATGAGTATCCGTGTGGGCGCAGGCAGCTGGGCACCGTAGGCCGAGTAGAATTGAGCGAACTTGGGCACGACGAAAGTTGTCAGCACGAAGAAAGCGACAGCGATAGCGACTATCACCATGATGGGGTAACGTACGGCCCGCTTGACTTCCTCGCGGGTCACCAACTCCTGTTCGAGAGCATCACCGAGCCGTTCAAGAACCGTATCGAGTTGTCCTGACACTTCGGCAGCCTTGATACTTGAGGCGAACACTGGTGGAAACAGGTGAGGATATTCGCTCATACTTGCTGACAAGAGTTCGCCTCGTTCTACCCGGTCCCTGATGTCGAGCAGCGCATCGCCGAGCGGTTCGTTCTCGTATTGGTCAGCGACTATCTCCAGCGAGCGCAGGATGGCGATACCAGCGCGGTGGAGAGTTGCGAGTTTGCGTGTGACAAGGATCAGGTCTTCCAGCCGGGCTCCACGCTTGGTGCTGAACAATCGGCTCAGCGAGAAGCTGGATTCGCGATCTATTGCGACCGGAATCAGTTCCAGCGACTCAAGGTGGGATTCGACCGCTTCGTGACTCTCGCCGCGCACCTGACCCGTGACGAGTTCACCGCGTCTGTCGCGCGCCCTATATGTATACAGACTTGGCATCGGCGGTCGAATTCTCGTTGTGTTCAGATCGGTAGCTTATGCGAAGGACCTCGCGATAAGTCGTCTCTCCAGCCAGGGCCTTCTCAAGAGCATGCTGGTGGAGCGTCTTCATGCCGTGTGCGACAGCATGGCGCTTGATGTCGGCTGCTGATGATTGGGTCAGGATCATCCGCTGGATGGCGTCGTCAACCATGAGAAACTCGAACACCCCGCTTCGGCCTTTGAAACCAGTCTCGCCGCACTTGGGACACCCCTCACCCCGGAAAAACTCCGCCGGCGAATCTGGCGGGAGCTCCAACTGTGAGAGTACCTCGGGCGGCAGCGGATCAGCGGTCTTACACTCCGGACAGATAGCACGAACCAGACGCTGGGCAATCACTCCAAGCAGCGCCGAGCCCAACAAGAAACCCTCGACTTCCATATCCAGCAGGCGTGAAACAGCACCAGCGGCGTCGTTGGTATGAATCGTGGACAGCACCAGGTGCCCGGTCATGGCCGACCGAACCGCCATCTGTGCCGTCTCGGCATCACGAATCTCCCCAACCATGATGATATCCGGATTCTGGCGAAGGATGGCCCTCAGACAGGAAGCAAAGGTGAGATCCACCTTGTCGTTGGTCTGGACCTGGTTGATATGTGGCAGGTTGTATTCGACCGGGTCTTCGACCGTGATAATGTTCTTCTCTGGCGCGTTCAGTTCATCGAGCATGGCATACAGGGTCGAAGTCTTGCCGGATCCGGTAGGACCAGAGACAAGAATGAGCCCCTCGGGTTTATAGAGTATGGACCGGAAGCGTTCCTCGGTTGCCTGATCGAATCCGAGCTTGTCTATGCCCAGGAGCAGATTTCTTCGGTCCAGCAAGCGCAAGACAACCTTTTCGCCATGAATGGTGGGCAGTGTGGAAACGCGGACATCGACAGGCCCTTGTCCTGATGCGAAAGTGAAACGGCCATCCTGGGGAACGCGCTGCTCGGACACATCCATCCCGGCCATGATCTTCAGACGAGAGATGAGAGCCGACTGAACACTCTTTGGCGGTGTTCCCTCCTCCTGCAGCATACCGTTGATACGGTAGCGCAGCCGAACGGTATCTTCTTCCGGCTCAATGTGGATATCCGAGGACCGGTCCTTGACTGCCTGGGTAATCAGGAGGTTAACGTACTTGATGACCGGAGCCTCCCCGGCCACAACCTCGTCATTCGTGACATTGGTGGCAGCGGGGATCAGATCGCTTTCGTGCTGCCGGGTAATATCGCTGAGGGCATCCTCAAGGGAATCCTTGACTGAATAGTGCTCCTCAATGGCCTTGAGAATTGTCTCGGCGGTGGCGACAGCGCGGTTGATTCGCAGTTTGGTCAGATATCGGATCTCATCGACGGCGATAAAATCCAGCGGATCGGCCATAGCCACAGTCAGGGTATCGCCAATCTTGAAGACAGGCAAGAGTCGGTGACGCTTCACCATCTCAAGCGGCAGAATACTGAGAACATCCGGGTCGACGTAGACATTGTCGAGCGTGATTTTCGGGACATTGAGCCTCTCAGAAATGGTGTCGACCAATTCATCGGCGGTAATGAGTCCCTCGCTGACCAGCGCCTCACCCAGTTTCATGCCGGTATCACGTTGTGCAGCAAGAGCTTGCTGCAACTGCTCGGATGTGATCAGGCCGCGATCAATCAGGATGTCGCCAATACGTTTACTCAAGAGGAGCTTCCTTAAGAGAAATCGTCAGGATCATTGCTGTTATCGGCAAAAACGCGGATAAAATGAGTATATGGCTACAGGTAGGCCAGATTGCCTTTTGCCCCATTCTGTCGTATACTGAGATTCATAAGACACCCAATTGTTGGTAGAAAATGAGTATGCAACAAGACAGATCCACCAGACAGAAGTCCTCGGGCAAGCAGCGGCAACAACAGGCGAGAAAGCTACTATTGGCAAGGGATCACGAGGCCCTCAGAGAGTGGGCAGCACAGGATCGAGCACCGCTGAGAACACTCACATCTCTGCTATTCGATCCGGATGAGCTGGTGGTCTACCGGGCGGCCGAGGCGTTCGGCGTCGTGATTCCTGACCATTCCATCGAGGCGACCCGCAGGCAGTTGACCAATCTCTTCTGGATGATGAACGATGAATCTGGCGCGCTGTGCTGGCATGCCCCGGAGGCAATTGCGGAGATCCTCGTTGCCAAGCCGCAACTGGCCGATGAGTTCGGTCGGGTACTGCTTTCGTTTATCGTGGAGGAACCGTTCGAGGCCAGTGTATGCTGGGCAATAACTCGTTTGACAACAATAGATTCGGCTGAGGAATTACAAGAGAACTTCAGGTTTGTCTTGCCGGAATTGACGCGCTGGCTGGACCGCTCGGAGCCACGACTGCGTGGCATGGCGGTGCTGGCTTTCCGGGCCTTGCGGCGCACCTCGGCCGTGTCCAAGCTGGAGCAGATGACAGAAGATGAGGCCCGCTTTTCGTATTATCTGCCGGAGACCGGTGAATTGAAGGAAACGACTGTCGGTCAGGCAGCCGAAGAAGCCGCGAAGTTTCTGAAGTCGCTGGGCTGAACCACCCAAGTAGAACGCGGGCAGCCTTGTCGGAACTGCCCGCGTAAACGATTCTTATACTTCGTCTTGCCGCGACGTTACTTGTCCTTAATGGCGTCGTCGCCGAGATCCTCGTTGTAGAGGCGCTCCTTGACAACCCGTTCAATGCGGGCCCGCTCGGCGGCGCGACGCTGCATTTCTTCCTTAGTTGCCTGGACCACCTCGGGGCGGATCTTTAAGGTCGGCTCCTTGAAAACGGAAAAGCGCAGCCAGTCCATGCCAAGTTTCAGCAGTGCCAAGTCGTCTTCTTTCAGCTTCTGCTGAGTCTTCTCATCTATCTCAAACTTGTCGAGAAAGCTGGTCTCAAAAACGAATTTGCGGAAGCGGTCGACATCATAGACGGCCAGGAAGAACATCTCAATCTGTTTGGGATCAAGGTCATTTCCTTCCATGAAGAACTCATGGGTGGTCAGGTTCTTGAAGTCCTCGCCTTGCGCGTTGTATTCTTCTATTCCCTGATCGTCAACCCAATCGCCAACCGTCTGATCGTGGTCTTCCAGATGTCCCTTGCACATAGACTCCTTCAGCAGGAAGTAGAACTCGCTGTCGAGGTCTGCCGACCCTTCCCCCGGCTGGGCCAATCCAAGAGGATACATGCGGCATGCCCAGGGACGGTCTTCATACACCTGACAACCTTGTTCGGCAACAAATGGGCAGCTCTTCTTGTCGTCGTCATTCATCTGGAGCAGGAGCACCGGATACTTGAGGTTCTTGTCGAAGGGGCTGATGGTATACTTGGCTAAGAACTCCGTCGAGGTAATACCCAGGCGCTGTTTCAGGCGAATGATGTCGTACGGTGTGAGAAAGATATTGATGTCCCCACAGCACTCGTTAAAACAGGATACACCCGGATGACAGCGAAACCTGAAGTGCGATGATTTGTCCAGCCGTGGATAGTCCTTGAGGATGTGTTCTTTCAGATTCTGAAGATTGTCTCTTTCACTCATCGTGATTCCTCTTCGATGATGCCGCTTTTCAGGGCCATTTTAGACCAGACCGGCAGCGGTCCGGACTCACCGGTTGTAGGATCGAGCCTGAACCGGTATGATGCATTCTGCTGGAACTGCGTGCGCATCCAGTTCCAACCACGTTTGTAATAGGGACACTCATCATTGAAGCAGACATAATGAAAGTCTGTATCCCAGCAGGCCATTTGTGGCGTCGCCCATTTCTTGAGCTCTTGTCCGCAGTGCGGGCAGGTGTACGGATGTTTGTCTTCAGAGGGCATCTCTCACCTCAATACGTTACCGTCCAATAGAACCGTGAAGAATAATCTCCATTTCACTTGATGAAACGCTGACTCGTTTGTCGTGTTCACCAATCTTTTCTTTATACAAAGCGGCTTTCAAAAAAAGGCCTCCAGACGCACTGAAAGCGTCTGGAGGCTCTATTCAGGCGCTTACGCGCTTACGCGGCATCAGCCGCCAATCGTCTCGTGTTCCTGGTGGACCGGGAAGACGTGAAGCATCGGGCGCTTCATCATTTCCCATTCCTTGTTATCAGGATTCCAGCGACAGTTCACGAAGCAATGCCAGTTGTCCTCATCCATCGTCGGGAAGTCAGTCCGGCGATAGTAACCCGGCCAGCGGGTTTCCTCGCGGAAGAGGATCGAACGGGTGTGAGCCTCGGCCTGCCACATGCGCTGGACATTCTCCCAGCAGCGAAGCAGCTCGTGGAGATCCTGAGCGGCCAGCTTGTCGGAGTCCTCAGACAAGAACTCGAGCAATTCCATGGCCTTGTCCAGATACGCCTTGTTGGTGGCGAACTGGGCCGACACACCGCCCACGTACTCGTCCATGATCTTCTGAAGACGGAACATGAACATCTTGGGCTTGATGTACGCCGGGTTGACCTCGGGATCCGTGGAGAGAGTCTGGTTCTCCTCGTAGACCTTCAGCGGACGATAGATCAGTTCCCTGTACTCATCAACCTTGGCCTGGTCGATGTTCGGGAGCGTGTTGTTCTCGACGATGAAGCGAATCGCGGCCTTACCAACGACACGGCCTTCAGCGTGAGAACCGGAGGAGAACTTGTGCGAGGAGGCACCGGAGGCGTCACCGGCACAGAACATGCCCTTGACGGTGGACATGTGGGCATAACCCCAGAAGTATTCCTTCTTGGTTTCCGCAGTCTGGAGGTCTTCCGGACCGGAGACCCAGGCGCCGGAGGCACCGGAGTGCGAGCCGATGAAGTACGGCTCGGCGGCGGCGATTTCGGAGGACTTCTTCTCGGGCTCGACGTTGCTGGCAGCCCAGAGAATGGCCTGCGAGATCGTCATATCCAGGAAGTCTTCCCAAGCTTCAGCTTCGAGCTCTTTGAGTTTCTTCTTGGCGGCCTTCTCATCGCCGGCTTCGGAAGCGATCTTCTGGATAGCTTCTTCAGTGCGCATGAAGATCGGGCCCTTGCCTTCCATCACATCGAGCATACCCAGCCAGTTACGGAGGTTAGCCGGGATCGGCTTGACCAGACCGTAGGGCTTCCAATTCTCGAGCTCGTCACGACGCTCGACCATGTAGCTGCCACCCTGGGAGTTGGTCGCCTGCGACTTGAACAGCAGGAACCAGGCACCCACCGGACCATAGGCGTCCTTGAAGCGGACCGGGATAAAGCGGACTTCCTGCGAAGTCATTTCGGCGCCGGCGCGCAGGGTGAAGTAGGTCGATGAACCAGAGTTCCACGGCGGGTACCAGGCACGACCCAGACCCTCACCGGAGGAACGCGGCTTGAAGACGTGAACAGCGCCACCCATGCCGACCATGACGGCCTTGGCACGGAAGACGTAGAACTTGTTTTCACGGGTGCTGAAACCAACGGCACCGGCGATACGGTCACCATCGAGCAGCGGCTCGACGATGAAGATGCGCTCGAAGTACTCGCCACCGGACTCGGCCAGAGCATTCTTGGCGGCCTCGGCAACGATGACCTTGTAGGATTCGCCGTTGATCATGAGCTGCCAGCGACCTTCATGGACGTAGCCGCCTTCGGCGTCTTTCCAGATCGGCAGTCCCCATTTCTCGAACAGGTGGACCGTGGAGTCCACGTGGCGAGCGATATTGGCGACGAGGTCCTCACGAATCACACCCATCAGGTCCTGACGGACGTAATCGACGTAGTCGCGAATCGTGTTCTTGCCATCGGTCAGGCCAACATACTGGTTGATAGCGGACAGGCCCATGGCCACCGCACCGGAGCGGTCAATAGCAGCCTTGTCGACCAAGGTCACTTTCAGACCGTTCTTCTTGGCCCAGTACGAGGCTTCCACCGCCGCACCGCAGGCCGACATACCACCACCGAGAATCAGAAGATCAGTGGTGACTTCAACTGTTTCGAAATTCTGCATTGCAAGTCTTCCCTTCCGATTTACTTGATGGTGAACAGAGCGTCCAGTTTCAGAGCCTCAGGCTCCTGGGCCAACACTTCACTGTTCAGATCATCATGAGCAGTGCTGTAGCCACCACTCGGAACAGCCTTACCCTCTTCCGTGGTGCGGATCGGGAATTTGAAGCGCTTGAGCATTCCGTTGCGGAACTTCACCGTCCACATGATAGCGTCGGTAGAACGCATCGGAGTAACATTCGCACCCATCGGTACGAAGTCAGCGTAGCCACGAACCTCAATAGCCTGCACCGGGCAAATCTTGACACAACTGTAGCATTCCCAGCACATCTCCGGCTCTTGGTTGTACGCCTTCATGGAGTCCTTATTCAGGACCATCAAGTCGTTGGGGCAGATATACTGGCAGGCAGTCTTGTCCAGTGCCTTGCACCCATCGCACTTTTCAGGGTTCACAAAACTCGGCATTTCGGCCTCCTTAACATGATGCTTGAGACAATCTCATGTTGTCTTCCGTGTATTGCCATCTTACTTCTTTAATTTCTTCTCTGCATCGCCACTGGCGTGACCGTGCATCTTGACCTCGACCTTTTCGTCATCCTTCAGGCCGGCATAGTATTCGCGAAGAATACTGAGGACCTCGGGACGGCTGAACTCGGCCGGTACATCGCCACCCTCGGAGAGGGCTTTGCGCAGCGCCGTGCCGGAGAGGAACAGGCGGTCTTCCTTGCCATGCGGGCAGGTCTTCATGGAAGCCATACCACCGCACTTGTAGCACCAGAAAGTCCAGTCGATCGGGAGCATCTTGCATTCCAGGGAACCCTCGGGCAGCTCATGGAAGATGTTCTGGGCATCGAACGGGCCATAGTAATCGCCCACGCCGGCGTGGTCACGGCCGATGATCATGTGCGTGCAACCAAAGTTCTGGCGGAACACGGCGTGCAGCAGGCCCTCGCGCGGACCGGCATAACGCATATCCAGCGGGTAACCGCCGGTGACCACTCGGTTCTTATCGAAATACAGTTCGACCAGGGTATTGATACACTTGACACGGGTGTCAGCCGGGATGTCGCCGGGTTTCAGCTTACCGACCAACTGGTGGATGAACAGACCATCGGACACCTCGACCGCAATCTTGGCCAGATACTCGTGCGAACGGTGCATGGGGTTGCGAAGCTGCAACGCGGCGATGGTCTTCCAGCCTTTTTGCTCAAAGATCTTGCGGCTCTCAGCCGGACGCATGTACAGATCGCCGAAGTCCTTCGGGAAGTATGATTCACTGAGGACTTTGACCGGACCGGCCAGATTCCATTCCTTCTGCGCCATCACCATCTTGACGCCAGGGTGATCGCCCTCGGTGGTACCAAAGACATTCAGGCATTCGAAATCCTTGTCGATCTTGTAACACTCTTCGACAATCATGGTACCCATGATCTCGTTGGTCTCACCGGACACGAGACAGATCTCAGTACCCGTGTTGAGTTTCTCATCGTGAGACAGCGTGATCGGAATCGGCCAGAAGATGCCGTTGGCCATCTTCATATCCTTGCAGACGCCCTTCCAGTCGGCTTCGCTCATGAATCCGTCGAGCGGCGTGAAACCACCGATGCCAAGCATGATGAGGTCACCTGTTTCGCGGGTAGTCATGACTACCTTGGGCAGACTTTCGGCACGCTTGAGCTCTGCATCGCGCTCCTTGCCTTCCAGCAGGAGGATCTTCAGCTCAGGACTCCCATGGGGGGAGATAAGTTCGGTTTTGTTCATTGATTCTCTTCCCGTTTGTTACGAGTATCAGCTGTTCCCTATACTAATCTTCTATCGACAAATTCCCAAGAATCATGTGACTTTTTTCACAAGAACTGTTGGGTACTCAGCGGCCTCACATTCGCCGCTTGACCCTATCCACAGTTCGGCAGAATGTAACTTTTTTCACAAGCCCTGTCAAGTACGGGCCGTCGTTTTTTTCACTTTTTTTGGCAATATGATCTCTTTTTCCCGGATTTCAATCCCGTGCCCAACAGGTCCTTAGACTTATGCAGTATTTCAAGGATAAAAGGTTACCAATAACTGTGCCCCGATAGCTCCCAAACTGCGCATTGGCACCAGAATATGAGACATTGAAGGCACTCTGGCTGTGCAGATATGCGCACCATTAACACTAATCTTGAGAGGTGAGAACATCGGCGGATATCACAGGCATTGCAGTAGTCAGAATTTCACACTCCAGCCAGGTGGGACAAGAACCGCTATGGTCAGCCACTGATGAGATTGAGCAAAAGATGACTACAAAAATTGAGCCAGAATCTGCTGATGTATGGGGCTGGGTCAATTGCGGGCGTTTCTTGTTGAAAGGAGCTATTTCATGGGCAACATTGTGAAAAAAGTAACAAAAAAGGCTTGACATATTCGGCGATCTCAGAATATACTCAAATGACTATTAGGGACCGACAAAGGCGGCCATCGTGGCCTTGTAAGCCTATGAGATGAAAGGAGAAGGCATTATGGCCCAGGCTGTGTTTCAGGAGCCTGATCTCGATTTCATACGCGAAGTGAAGCAGTCCGGTGGCAGCACTCTGAAAAAGTGCTACCAATGTGCGACGTGTTCGGTCGTATGTAATCTCTCCCCTGCTGACAAGCCATTTCCGCGCAAAGAGATGATCTGGGCCCAGTGGGGTCAGAAGGATCGTTTGTTGAGCGATCCCGATGTCTGGCTGTGTCACCAGTGCAATGACTGCACCACGTACTGCCCTCGCGGAGCCCGTCCGGGAGATGTCCTGGCAGCAGTGCGGGCGTATGCCTATAAGTCCTATGCATTCCCCAAGTTCATGGGCCGGGCGCTGGCCAGCCCACGGGCATTGCCGGCATTGATTGGCGTGCCCCTGATTATCATGCTGGCGCTGATATGGGCGACGGCCCCTATCGGTGCCGATGGTCAGTATCTGTTTATGACCCAAGATATTATTGACTTCAATCTGTTCCTGCCGCACAGCACGGTCGATGCCTTCTTCGTGTTCGGCAACATTCTGATCTTCTTGTTTGCGGCCATTGGTTTCGCCAGATTCTGGACAGCATTGAAACGGGACGGCACGCCAACACAAATGAGCTTTGTCTCGGCGCTAATCAAGACCGTCAAGGAGATTTTCGCGCACAGCAAGTTTCGTCAGTGCGGAGCCAACAGACCACGTGCTGCGGCCCATATGCTCTTGCTGTTTGGCTTTGTCGGCGCCATGATCACAACGGGGCTGGTGTTGATATTCGTGTTTGTGCCCCACTACTTTGAGAGCTGGTTTGGCGCTGACCTGCCCGGATGGGCCATCCAGTTCACTGCTCTTCCCTTTGATCTACCTCATCCCATCAAGGTACTGGGAGCCGTTTCCGGCGTTGCGCTGTTGATTGGCAGCAGTATGCTGTTGTATCGTCGCTGGACTGACAAGGATGCGGTGGGAGCCAATGGATACGTGGATCATCTGTTTCTGTATGTGATATTCATTACCGGACTAACCGGTATGCTGGCCTGGTTGAGTCGATATCTCGGCGCGCCAATGCTGTCGTATGTGATCTACTTCGTACATATCCTGGCGGTGTACTTCCTGCTATGGTATATGCCGTACTCGAAATTCGCACACATGATCTACCGCACCCTTGCCCTTGTTCGAGCCCGACAGATAGGCCGTCAGGCCCGCGAGTTACCTGAGGGCGCCCGGCAGATGCAGGCTGAGGCCCGTCCGCCGGCAAGCATAGCGAGCTAGATTGTATGAGCAACGGACTGAGCTCACTGTACAAGTCCGAGGACTGGTGGGCCGTCTGGTTTGGTGTGATTATATTCGCGCTGACGCTGGGCGGCTGGATTACCAAGGTACCCAAGGTCGGCAAGTGGACCGACAACCCCTTGACCGCATTTGTGACGTATGTTGAGGGTGAGATCACCGGCAGCATTGTGCTATCCCTGCTGATCCTCATGCTGGGGTTGGGGATTCTGACGACAATCGGTATTGCATTCATGAAAGCGGCCAACCCCGGGCGGTACTTTGCCGGTTTTGTCGGCGTTTTTGTCCTCGCGTGTGTCTCCTACTGGATTGCCAATCAAGCCAATATCAAGTACTGGGGCCTGAGCTACGCGCTGTGGGCGCTTCTGGTGGGGCTGCTGATCTCGAACACGATCGGGACACCCAAGTGGCTGAAGGCCGGCGCTCAGACGGAGCTGTTCATCAAAACCGGCCTGGTACTGATGGGCGCGGAGGTGCTCTTTCGCAAGATCATATCGCTGGGTCCGCCCGGACTGATGGTCGCCTGGATTGTCACACCGATCGTCGTCGTTTTCATGTTCCAGTACGGCAAGCGCTGGCTGAAAATGACCAATCTGCACCTGGTGATCATCATTGCCGCGGCAACTTCGGTCTGTGGCGTCTCGGCGGCAATTGCTACGGCGGCAGCCTGTTGTGCGAAGAAGGAAGATCTCACGCTGGCTGTGGGAATGACACTGATCTTCACGGTCCTGATGATGTTTTTCATGCCGCTGGCCATCTCCAGTCTGGGCATGGACCCCATCCTGGGAGCAGCCTGGATGGGCGGGACGATCGACTCCACCGGCGCCGTGGTGGCGGCCGGCTCAATGCTTGGCCCCGATGCCGAGAAGGTGGCGGCTGTGGTCAAGATGATCCAGAACGTTCTCATCGGCGTACTCGCCTTTGTCGTGGCCCTCTACTGGGTGACGGTGGTGGAGCGCAGTGAGCGTCGCAAGACCGATCCGAGTTGTGCGTCGCCGAGCGCGATGGAGATATGGCACCGCTTCCCGAAATTTGTTCTTGGGTTTGTCGGGGCCTCGCTGTTCTTCTCCTTTGTGCTGGTTCCGGAGGCCGGCGGCGCCTTTGAGACGATTGAAGGCAGCTATATCAACCCGGTAACCAAGGTCCTGCGCGGCTGGTTCTTCTGTATGGCGTTTGCAGCCATCGGACTGGAGTCCAATTTCCGTGACTTGACCTCGCGAATGGAGCGAGGAAAGCCGATGATTCTGTACGCGGTCGGGCAGACATTCAACCTGGTATTGACCCTTCTGGTCGCATACCTGGCTTTCATGGTCTTCTTCCCGGATGCGATTTAGGTCGGAGGAGGACCAATGCGCGAAAGGCAGGAACCGCAGAATAAATCACTGGTTCAACGAGTAACAGAACTTGCGTTGGGAATGGTGGCGTTGGCTGTCTTCGCTGGATTCTTTGCATCGGGATGGTCACCACCGGGTATAGCCGGAGAGGTACTCCGCCATAATCAACAGCACAATATTGACGCCTCTCCCCTGTTCTACTCGGAGGTAGAGCACATGGCTGCCCTGGAAAAGGGCGTGGAACAGTTGCGGGTAAAGGCGACAAAGTGTACCTTAGACGAAAACGAGAAGTGAATACGTATGGAACTGATTTTTCACAAGCTTTGGAGGAACCATGTCAACTAAGGAATTGCAGCAGGAAGTCATCGACAACATGCGCCGTTGGATGAAGATTGAGAATGCCTCGGTCGCATCGACAGGCAACGTCATCGAGAAGACGAATAACCCGATCGTCCGGATCGTCATGGAGATCATTCAGCGCGACTCGCAGATGCACTATCGGGTCCAGGAGTTGATCGCTGATAGTCTTGAGTCCAAGACCGTGACGCTCTCACCGGAGGAGCTGGCTGATGTGTGGGACATGATCGAAAAGCACATTGAGCTGGAGAAGAAGACTGTGGAACTGGCCGAGAAGAGCTTGGCTGCCCTCAAGGGCAAGCGGATGATTGTTCAGGAGTACCTGCTTAACTACCTGTTGAAGGACGAGCAGAAACATAACGAGATCCTGGACGAACTGGAGCCGATCAAGAACAAGATGTACCCATACGCCTAAGGCATCCGGTAGTTACATCGTCAGGGAAAACGACTGAAACGGGACATGGTCGAAGTAGACATCACCGATTGCCGCATCGGCCGTGTCCCGCCTATTTGTCGTCGGTATCTCGGGTGCGTATTGCTTTTTCGGTCGGTTTGATTATACTTATCCGATTGGAGTTACATCAACATACGGCGTCCATGGTGAGCGGCGACAGCGGTCTGTATTGACGCATGGTATCACTATCAACGTCGGGCAGATTCGGAGCAAACAGGAGGAATTGATGAAGCTGGACAGTGTCGACAAGATTCTGGCATTCGCGATAGAGAAAGAGCAGGATGCCGCAGACTTCTACAAGAGTCTGGCCGATAGAATGGACCGTAAGTACATGAAGGAGATCTTCGAGGGATTCTCCAAAGAGGAGATGGGTCACAAGGCCAAGCTTATGGCCGTGCAGGACGGCAAGCTGATGCTGAAGGCCGAAGACAAGGTCAAGGACCTGAAGATCGGCGAGAACCTGGTTGACATCGAGCTGGATGCCACGCTGGATTACCAGGAAGCATTGATCCTGGCCATGAAGGCGGAGAAGGCAGCCTACCGGTTGTACAACGATCTGGCCTCATCTACCGATGATGCCAGTTTGCAGAGCACTTTCCAGGCCCTGGCCCAGGAAGAGGCGAAGCACAAACTGCGTTTTGAGATAGAGTACGACGACTACGTGCTGCGCGAGAACTAAGCACGGCACATCGCGATACTGACTCTGGACCCGTAGCCGCTCAGACGGCTGCGGGTTTTTCTATTGGTGAATGTGGATAGAGCGACCGAGGTCTTCCGCTCTCAGTTCATTCGTTGAGCCACTCGGCGGCTTCCATAGCGTGGTAGCTGATGATGATATCGGCGCCGGCCCTCTCGCGGTGGATGCCGGCGCGTTCGAGATGCTGGCACGGTATCTCGGGCGCCGGAGCGACGCGATCTGGACCGCGCCGTTCGGCCACGTGGCCGCGCGCGTCGCGCGGGCGCGGGCATAGGAGACGGTCCCCTTCCAAGGTGGTCGGATGAGCATGCAACGCGAACCGACGTACGAAGAGATGAAGCGCCGCCTGGAGGCCGCCGAGTCGGCGCTGCAGGCCATTCGGAGC
>CAZXRO010000041.1:8366-14185 GCA_964642435.1 uncultured Ignavibacteriales bacterium | reverse complement strand
CTTGAGAGCGAATCGCGTATACGGGCTATCACCGACTCCGCGCAGGATGCAATCGTCATGATGGATCCCCGGGGTTGCATCTCGTTCTGGAATCCAGCAGCCGAACGAATATTCGGCTACTCCGCCGTGGAAGCTTCCGGCAAGAATCTTCACGATCTCATGGCCCCCAAGCGATACCATGAGGCACACGAAAAGGCCTTCGCAGAATTCCGGAGAACCGGTCAAGGTGAGGCCGTTGACAGAACGCTCGAGCTCGAGGCACTCACTAAGTCCGGCCAGGAGATTTCCATTGAGCTGTCGCTTTCGTCCATCGAACTGGATGATGGCTGGCACGCGGTGGGCCTCTTGCGTGACATCACCAAGCGCAAGGAATCCGAGACCAGGCTCAAGCAGGCACTTGACCAGCAGGACGCCGTCTTCGAGAGCAGTTTGGTGGGTATCATGGTCCTGCACGACCGAATCATCACCAAGGTGAACCGTCGTATGGCCGAGGTACTTGGCTACGAGCCGCACGAAATTGAGGGCTTAAGCCCGGAGCCCCTACACCTCTCGTATGACAACTTCATCGAGTTCGGCAAGAAGTACTACTGGCGCCTGGCGGATACCGAGCTGGTCAACATTGAGTACCCGCTCAAACACAAGGATGGGCACACTGTCTGGTGTCAGTTCAGCGGCAAGGCCATCGATCCGCCTGATCTGTCAAAAGGTGCTGTTTGGATAGTGGAGGACATGACGGAACGCCGTCAGGCTCAGGAAGCTATCCGCAAGTCCGAACAGAAACTCTCCCTGCACGTCCAGGAAACGCCGCTGGCATACCTGGAACTCGGGACGGATTTCGTGGTTAACGCCTGGAACCCGGCGGCCACGACCATCTTCGGATACACGAGCGACGAGGCCATTGGCCGAAGTGCCGCCGATTTGATTATCGTGGAGAATACCCGACAGCATATCAGCTCCGTCTTCCAGCAAATACTCGAAAACGCTGGCGGACGGCGCAGTACCAATGTCAATCGAACCAAGGACGGGCAGGTCATCACCTGCGAGTGGTACAATACCCCCCTGACCGACGAACGCGGCCACACCATCGGCATCGCCTGCCTTGCGATGGACGTTACCGAGGCCCACAGGGCTCAGGAGGAGTTGCGCCAAAGCGAGGAACGCTTCCGCCTCTTCTTCGAACTGGGTATGATCGGCATGGGAATCAAAGCCCCAGACCTGAGCTGGGTCCACTGCAACCAGCGGCTGTGTGAGATTCTCGGCTACTCTCGCGAAGAACTGATCGCCATTAACTGGGCAGATCTCACCCATCCTGACGACCGGGAAGCTGTCATGGCTGCCTACCGCGGGATTCTGCTCGGTCAGGCCGATTCATTTACCATCGAGAAGCGTTGCCTGCACAGAAATGGTGAAACAGTTGAAGTCTTGGTCTCGGCCAAGTGTCTACGTAACACCGATGGTACCGTCCGCTCCATCCTCTCTCTCTTCCAGGACATCACAGCCCGTAAGCGCGCTATGGAAGCTCTCTCTCAATCCGAAGCCCAGAACCGCGCTATTGTCAGCGCGCTGCCGGATTTGATGTTCCGCCTGCGACAGGATGGAGTCTTCGTCGACTTCCATGCCCCCGAAGGTGCCTCATTGGCAAGAGAAGGAGCAAAGATCATCGGCAATACGCTCAAGGGGCTCGAATTCCCGTCCGACTTCGTCGCCCTGGTTGAGAACAAAATGAATGAGTGTCTGACCTCGCACAGCATGGAGTCGTTCGAGTACAGCCTCGATGTCAAGGGTGTGGATCATCACTACGAGGCTCGCGTGACGCCCTGCGGATCAGACGAAGTCCTATTTCTTGTTCGCGACATCACCGAACGCAGACGGGCCATGGAGAGAATCCGCCAACAGGCCGACTTCCTCAAGTCCGTCCTGGAGTCGATCCCGCATCCCTTCTATGTCATTGATCCGGACACAATGCAAATCAAGATGGCCAACTCGGCTACCTATGAGGGCCTTCTTCCTGAGAACGCAACCTGCCACTCCCTGACCCACAACTCCGAAACACCTTGCTCCGGCAAAGAACATCCGTGCGCTGTCGCGAAGGTTCGGGAGAATCTCACACCATGCACGGTCGAGCACATTCATTACGATGACGCCGGAAATCCTCGGACGGTGGAAGTACATGCCTTCCCGGTTCTCGACAAGGGGAATCTCGTTGATATCATCGAGTACAGCACCGATATCACCGAGAGAAAGCGGGTCGAAATGCATCTGGCGATGCTGGCCACCTTTGCCGAAAACAACCCCGGTATGATCGTCACGCTGGATGCAAATGCACAGATGCAGTACGCCAATCCCTCCACCGCAGACAACCTAACGCGAATGGGCCTGTCGGTCGATGAGCTTGCGCGTGTGCTCCCACACAATATCCGAGATCTCATCAGTCGGTGCGTCAGCAAGGACGAGTCCGTCAGGGGACTCGAGGTGCGGTACGGTCAATATACACTGCTCTGGGATTTCCATCCCGTCCCCGGCCAGCACATTGTCCATGCCTTTGCCGAGGACATCTCGGATCGAATCCGGCGTGAGCACGAATTGCGCAAACTCTCACTCGCTATCAATCAATCACCCACTATCGTCACAATCACCGACCCGAACGGAGTCATTGAATACGTCAACCCGCACTTCACCCACGTAACCGGATACACGTTGATGGATGCGGTGGGTCGGAACATCAATATCATGCGATCAGGCCGTCACGACAACGACTTCTACCGTGATCTGTGGGGGACAATAACCGCCGGTAGCACCTGGAACGGCCGGATCCTGAATCGCCGCAAGAACGGCGAGATGTACTGGCAGCGGACAACCATCTCCCCCATCTTCAGCGATGACGGGCATATCGGAAGCTTCCTTGCCGTCGCCGAGGATATCACCGCCGAGGTCAAGGCCCAGCAGCAACTGATAGAATCAGATAAGCTGGCCGCCATCGGTACCCTTGCCGCCGGTGTCGCCCACGAGTTCAAGAACTACCTCGGGGGAATTATCGGCAACGCGTCGTTCGCACTCGACGATCTGGACAAGGATGTGGGAATCGAGGCCGCCAGGGAAACCCTGACCCAGATTATCGAAATGGGTGAAAAGGCCAACGATGTCGCCATGTCTCTGCTGACCTTCTCCAAGGCCCAGCCGGAAGACTATTGCCCTGAAGATCTCAAAAAGATCATCACTCGATCAATTGCCATGGTCGAGAAAGAACTGCGCAGCCAATCGATCGAGATTGTGACCTACCTCGAAGATGACATCCCTATGGTCGAAGTATCCGCATCCAAGATTCAACAGGTTCTCATGAACCTGTTCATCAATGCTCAGCACGCTATCGTCAGCGAAGGCGTCGTCACGGTCGCCCTCCTGCGCGAGGGAGATGTGGTGCACATCAAGGTAGGCGACACCGGACCTGGCATTACAGAGGATAACCTCAGCAGGATCTTCGATCCCTTCTTCTCGACAAAGGGAGTGTGGGGGAAGGATGAACTGAGCGGCACCGGGATGGGACTGGCTATCGGCCGGAACATCGCACGAGAGCACGCGGGCGACCTGGTCGCGGAGTCGGTCGAAGGAGTCGGCACCTGCTTCACACTGACCCTGCCGATCAACAGGGATACCGGCCCTGCCGGACGCAGCCGGACCCAGAGTAGCAAACATCTGCGTCTGCTCCTGTTCACATTGAACCGCAAGATCCTCTCACATTACCACCCCCAGGCAAGTGCCGAGCGTATTGACCTGATGGCGGTCGATTCCGAGCAGTCAATCGGTGACAATTTGCGTCGTGTTGCCAATGCTGTCATTTGTGATGCCAGGTTCTGCGCCAAGATTGAACTGTTCCGAATGGCCCAGACGTGTGTCCAGCAGGGAGTCCCGTATGTCATGGTCAACTGTGGTCAAATGGAATATCAACTCGCCGAGCTGTTTGAGAGTTCCCGTCGCAACTTCAAGGGACTACCTGACCTGCAGAGAATTATCGCGTGTGTAGTTGACAAAGCAGAGGCCGCCGAGATACCCCCACCACCCAATAGTAAAACTACCCGACCAGCCAACCCGAAGTAAGATGATCTGCTCCCCTCCGTGAGATCCCCGGCTCAACGCCGGACCTGAACCTCCACAATTCGCTGCCCCTCTACCCGCGTTACCTCGAACTGTATGTCGTGCCAATGGACGAGCTGTCCCTCGTTCGGCACAGACCCCACCAGGTCATAGATCAAACCGCCAATAGTATCATTGTCGCCGGGATCGTAGTCGACACCCAGCAGGTCCTGAAGCTCCTCCACCAACATCGCGGCGCTTACCTGGTAACGACCATCGGGTAACTGGTGGAACAGATCACTCTCATAGTCATGCTCGTCGCGTATCTCGCCGACGATCTCCTCGATTATGTCCTCCAGCGTCACCAGGCCGGCCACTCCCCCATACTCATCGACCACAAGGGCAATATGCAGGCTCTTGAGTCGGAATTCACGGAGCAACTCACCGATCACTTTGGTTTCCGGAACAAAGTATGGCTCACGTAGATAGTCATCGATGATGAAGTTCTCCCCCGGCTGAGGCATTCGGTTGAAGAGGTCCTTGACATAAATCAGTCCAACGACCGCGTCAACTGAGTCCTCGTAGACCGGGTATCGCGAGTGGCCGTCTTTCGCCACCAACTCCCGGATCTCAGGAAACGTCATGTTCTTGTTAATGGCAGTCATGTGAATACGGGGAACCATGATCTCGCGAACAACCGTCTGATCCAAAAGGAAGATCTGTCCGATCATTTCCTTTTCGTCCTCCTCGACAATCCGTTCGTCGATACCCGCTTCCTCGGCCAGCATCTCGATGGCCCGCTCGACAATGTCCTCTTTCTCCTCCTCCGAAACAGCCTCGC
The DNA here is from genome assembly GCA_964642435.1 of uncultured Ignavibacteriales bacterium. Classification (GTDB taxonomy): domain Bacteria; phylum Zixibacteria; class MSB-5A5; order GN15; family FEB-12; genus WJKG01. The sequence continues at coordinate 9,273 of CAZXRO010000041.1, read as the reverse complement.
GCGGTCGGCCACGAAGCAACAACGAACGGTACGCCCTGACCACCGGAAGCAACAGCGTGTACAGAATAGAGACCAGCCAGAAGTGACGACTCATCGATGAGCTGATCGATCTGCGAGACGCCCGCCGAGGCAGATATTCAACGAAGTACACAAACAACAGCCACACCAGCACCAACCCCAGTGCAAACAGAATCCAGCCGCGGACAGCGAGCCCCTCGGCCAGCGACTGCAACAGCAGGATGGCACAGCCGGTGATGGCGATCAGAACCAGCGACCTGAAAAGCATGGCTGACTGCACGAATGCTCTTGGATCTCGGCTCAGTCGCTCCAGGAACCGGCGCCGTCGATTAGACACCTTGGGAACAAGCTGTCGCAGCTCGTCCGGGTCGATATGCATCGACAAGGCATACAACGAAATCCCGTACCCGAGGAAATACCCCACAACAATGATGAGCAAAGCAATCAATTCACTAACCACGAGCAACACCGCCATTTTCCACTTGTTTAAGGAAGAAGTCTTCTCTGGACTGCATCCTGATCAATGATTCCTCGTCCTCGTGATCCCATCCGGCCAAATGAAGCATCCCGTGAGCGAACAGCCGCAGCAACTCATCAGTCAGAGCTACTCTGTAGGTCACGGCCTGCTCGCGGGCACGGTCGGTCGAAATGTAAATCTCGCCGAACGTCGCACCGGCCGCGTGAATATCATCGACCACAAACGAGAGCACATCGGTCGGGCGATCCAGCGAGCGGAACTCCCTGTTGAGTTCTCGGATCCGATTGTCGTCGACAAAGACAGCGTTAATGTGCGATGGAAAGGCGGGATCAAACTCATGCGCCTCAATGACAGCAAACAGCCGATTGAGCTTCTGCCGCGGGATCCTGGCCGAGGTCTCTTTGAAAATGT
>CAZXRO010000041.1:0-8356 GCA_964642435.1 uncultured Ignavibacteriales bacterium | reverse complement strand
TCCATCAGGACTTCGCCTTCGTCTCCTCTTTAGTGGGATAGACCACACGATGATGAAATGCACCAACAAGCACCTTCAAAAACGCTTCTCGTATTCTCCCAAGGTCACGTAGTGTCAGCGGACACTCGTCAAGTTCACCAGCTGCCACACGATCGTCAATTATGCGTTGAATCAGGGTACGAATCCTCGCCGGCTTAGGATCATCGAGCGTCCGACTGGCCGCCTCCACGCCATCGGCCAGCATGCAGATTCCGGTCTCCTTGATCTGCGGCTTTGGACCGGGATAGCGGAACTTGTCGGGAGACACATCCTCGTCACCTTCCTCGAGTGCCTTGTTGTAGAAGTACGTCATCACCATTGTACCATGATGCTCTTCAATGAAATTCAGGACATCGTCCGGAATATCGGCTGCCTCACCAATAGCTCTCCCCTTCTTGACATGGGCGGCCAGGATAAGCGCTGACATCGATGGGGTCAGCTCATCATGCTTGGACTTGATACTGAGCTGATTCTCCACAAAATACTCTGGTATCTCCATCTTACCAATATCGTGATAATAGGTACCTACCCTCGCCAGCAGGTGATTCGCCCCGATGTCCTTGGCGGCAGCTTCACACAAATTGCCAACATTGATGACATGGTGATACGTACCGGGCGCCTCCAGGGCGAGCCGCTTCAGTACCGGGTGGTTCATGTCCGACAACTCCAGAAGCCGAATATCGGTCGTGATGCCAAACAGGGATTCAAACACCGGCAGCACACCAATGGTCAAGAATACAGACACCAGGGCGCTGATCACGCCATAGCCGATCTCAGTAGGTATCTCGCTGGAGGGTGTCAGACGGGTCCCCTCAATGATGGGAATGATAACCACATACGCCAGCGCCGTCAGGAACATGATCTTGAAGAAATCAGAGCGCTTTGTCACACTGCGAGAGGTCAGACACGCCACCGTCCCCACAAACATCGTCACCAGCGTCAGCGGGAAATTGAAACGGTGCATCATACCCAGCAGCAAGGCCAGGATCATGGTCGAAATAATCCCCACCTCCGCATCGTACAGCACCGTAACCAGCATCGCCAGCATCGCCACCGGATACAGGTACATTGACAGCCGTAGTTGCTCGCTGGTCAGCCATACGAGAAACAACACCAGGCCAAAGATCAGCAGCAATGCCAGAATCTTGGGATTGGAGTGAAACAGTTCCCGACGGAAGAAATACAAGAACATATACAGCCCGCCAAAAGCCGCAAAGCTGAAGAATACACGAGCCGCGACCGGCAGCAAAGTCTGGATACCTCCCTCGCGGGCCGCCTGTTCCCGACTCATCCTGGCCATCTCACGCAGGATCCGCTCCTGGCGCTCATTGATCCTGTTTCCCGAACGGGCAATGATATCTCCCTCCCGGACTATCTCCTTGACCTCGGATACGGCGTCCAACTCTTCCTGTATCCGCTGACGGTACTCGTTCGCCGCCAGCCGTAAATTCGGCTGGATGAAGGTGCGTCCCACCAGGTAATTGAACTCGACATCGACAGTCGTGTCGACCGCATACGCCTCATTGAGCGCCGACAGCAACTCCACGTTGGCCTCAGCCACCGGCAACACGCGATCACGAGGGTATATCGATTCTCGGTCTCCACGACGGATCAGGATGCTCTTGCTTCGGGTCTCGGGAATGGAAGTCTCGTTCGGCAGCACGCCGACCTCGTAAACCTCATCTTCTAAGATCCGTCGAATACGGTCGATAGCCTCGTTGAAATCGGAGTGTCTGAGTGACTGTGCAATCGCCTCTCGCGACAGCATTGGAAATCGAGCGGCCACCTGTGGCACCAATTGGCTTACTGCGCCGGCATCAATTGTATCCAAGGCCCGGCGAAGTGAATCAACCAGTCGCCCGTAGCGCTCAAGCTCGGCCAGAGACTGATTCACAATGGTGGTATCAGCATCAATGACGAAGGGTACCGACGCCCTCGCCAACTCCCGCTCCTCACGCAACTCCCGTTCAGTCTTATAAACCACAATCTCAAACGGAGCCAGCACATCCTCCAGAGAGATTTCCCCCTCACGAGGCATATTGAGCGGGTCGAACAGACTCTGTCCCGGGTAGAACACACCCATCACAAAGGCCGCCACCACAAGCATGATGCCCTTGTTCACACGGGACTTGAGCGTCGGTCGTTGAATCTGGCGACTCTCGGACTGAACCTTGAGCAACCGCTTGACGGCACGACGCAGCTTTATCAGGATGGAGAACATGTCGCGAAAATCCCTTTCGCCTAACGCTGCCTGTGACCCTCCCAGCGCTCATAGGCCTTAATGATCTTCTGGACGAGAAAGTGACGGATGACATCTTTCTCTGTCAGATACTGAAAATCTATACCCTTCACTCCCGAAAGAATCTTCTGGACCGTAATCAGCCCCGACTGATGTGACTTATCCAGGTCAATCTGCGTCACGTCGCCGGTGATAATGGCCTTGGACCCCTCACCAATCCGGGTCAGGAACATCTTCATCTGGGCACTCGTCGTATTCTGGGCCTCATCGAGCACCACAAAGGCATCATTGAGCGTTCGGCCGCGCATAAATGCCAGCGGCGCAATTTCAATCACGCCCATTTCCAACAACTTGCGGGCCTTGTCTGGCTGCAGCATATCATAGAGCGCATCGTAGACAGGGCGCAAGTACGGATCAACCTTGGCCCGAATGTCCCCCGGCAGAAAACCGAGCGACTCCCCAGCCTCTACAGCAGGGCGGGTAAATACGATTCGATTGACCTTGTTGGCCTTCAACTCCGCCACAGCCATGGCCACCGCCAGGAAAGTCTTGCCGGTGCCGGCCGGCCCGATGGCAAACACAATGTCACTCTTGCTGACCGCCTCAACATACTTGCTCTGCCCAACCGTCTTGGGCTTGATCTCCTTCCGCAGCGAGTTAGTCAGGAGACTTTCGGTCGAAATCTCGCTGGCCGGACCCTGTGCCCCCTCCTTTACCATGGCGATGGCGTAGTTAAGATACTGCTGGGTGACGTAATCGCCCTGCTTGATTCTGGTAATCAGGTCCTGGAGTACCCTGATTGTCTTCTCCACTTCCTCGGCCGGGCCTTCGACCACCACCTTGTCACCACGGGCGACAATCTTACAGTACAACTGCGCCTCCAGAACACGGAGGAATGCGTCCCCCTGTCCGTAGAGCAATCGCTGATCTATCCCCTCAACAGAAAGAGAGCGGACAACTTTTTCGTCTAATTCCAAGCTCATTTCCCGTCTTGTTGCTTATTCTCCTCTTTCAGACAAAGCCCGAGTTCATCGAGCTGATCTGAGTCAATCGGGCTGGGGGCACCATCCATCAGCGATTGCGCCGCGGTCGTCTTCGGAAATGCGATCACATCGCGAATAGACTCCGTGCCCGTCATGAGTGTAACAATCCGATCCAGCCCGGCCGCAATTCCGGCGTGCGGCGGAGCACCATACTCAAGTGCACGAAGCAGAAAACCGAACATCCGCTCGGCACGCTCTTTGTCGATCCCGATAATCTGGAGGATTGTCTCCTGCAATTCACGCCTGTTTATGCGCTGCCCACCAGAGGCCAGCTCCCAGCCGTTGAGGACCAGGTCATACTGAATTGCCCGGGCGCGACGCCATGGATGAGCAGGATCACTGAGTGGTAACTCCGAGGTGAACCCCTCATCGATCAGCGAAAGATCATCCTCGTGCGGGTGAGACACGATATTGTGCATGGCAATCAACTGGTCGGCGTCTTCGTCGTACTCAAACAACGGAAACTGCTCCACCCACAACGGTCTCCAGCGGGATTGGTCGATCAAACCATGTTCACGACCGAGATGCAGCCGAAGCTGCCCGAGCACTGACTCGGTCTTGATCGGCTTGTCGGAGACGATAAACAGCGCGTCGCCCTTCTCCGCCCCGGCATTCTCACACAGCTTCGATGCCACCTCCTCACCGAGAAACTTCATGATCGGCGACTTGTCTCCCCCCTCGGCCCTGAGGATATACGCCAGCCCACCGGCACCATGCTTCTTAGCCAGCTCCGTCAACGCATCGATCTGCTTGCGCGAATAGCTACCGCCGCCCTTCAGCACGATCCCCTTGACCACACCACCTTTGGCGACATTATCCGCGAATACCTTGAAACCGCAATCGGCAACGTCGGCCGTTAGATCGATCAGTTCCATGCCGAAACGAAGGTCAGGTTTGTCAATCCCCCATCGAGACATTACCTCATCATACGTGTAGCGCACAAATGGAAGCTCCAGATCAACATTGAGCATCTTCTTGAACAGGTCGGCCATCATTCGCTCGGCCACCTCGTAAACATCCTCGGGGGTCACATAGGACATCTCCAAGTCAATCTGGGTATGCTCCGGTTGCCGGTCACTGCGCAGGTCTTCATCACGCAGGCATCGAGCGATCTGGAAATACTTGTCATAACCTGACACCATGAGTATCTGCTTGAATAACTGCGGCGACTGCGGCAAAGCATAGAAACGTCCATGCCACACCCGGCTTGGGACGACATAGTCCCGCGCACCCTCCGGCGTCGAGCGAATCAGCAGGGGTGTCTCGATTTCATAGAAATCCTGACTGGAGAGGAAATTGCGGACTGCCAGTGTTGCCTCATGGCGAAACCGAATCCGACGCTGTAATGGCGCCCGTCGCAGATCCAAATACCGATACTCAAGACGCAGCGTCTCCGAGGCATTGCTGTCCTCGGTGACCTCGAACGGTGGTGTCTTTGACGGATTCAACGTCCAGAACTTGCTAACGACCACCTCTATCTCACCAGTCGACATCTTCTCGTTCACCGTCCCCTCGGGTCGCGGCTGTACCACGCCCTCGGCTGCCACAACCCACTCATGTCGGGCACGATTGGCTTCAGCCAGAACATCGGGATCGATTTCGTCAGGATTGAGAACGACCTGAGTAATACCGTATCGGTCACGCAGGTCTATGAAGAACAGCCCGCCAAGATTCCGGTAGCTGTTAACCCAACCATTGAGACGCACTCGCTCTCCGACATGGTCGGCACGAAGCTCGCCGCAATCATGGGTCCGTTTCAGTTGCGAATAGGGTGGCACTTAGCTTGTTTAACTCCTTGCTGTTTAAAACATTATCGGCAGAATTCGAGTTTCCCCAAAGCCACCGACTATCCATTCCCACCGGCTGAAAAGGTATTGGAATACGCTCCCGAAGTCAAGGATGCTGAGCAATTCCCGCCAGTCCATCCCACAATCCCCTGCCCTGGCCTTCGGTGCTTTCCGGATAGGTACCTCGGCCGATCTCGCTTGACTTTGGGCGGTCGCAGCATATAATCCACTGTAATAACAAGTACTTACAGCCGATAGTGTAGAATACAATGAACCTGTCGCGATACATCACAGAAGACGCTGTCAAGCTCGAGATGGTCACTCGTATTGAGCCGCTCGAGGAGGACCAATCCAGGGAGAAATGGCTGCAAGCCAGCAAAGAACAGGTACTTGAGGAGCTGGTGTCGCTGCTCGAGGAAAGCTACCGCATCGGCAACTACAACAAACTGCTGACCGATTTCATCAATCGCGAGCGCAAGGCCACCACGGCTCTCGGCCAGGGTATCGCCGTGCCGCACATCCGTTCCATGCAGGCCAAGGATTTCATGCTGGCGTTTGCGCGCTCATCGGAAGGATATCCTTTCGAATCCCCCGACTCCCAACCGGTCCACTTGTTCTTCATTATGGCAGCACCCCCGTATGAGGATTCGCTGTACCTCAAGGCCTTCAAGGCGCTGGTTGAGAAACTCCAGTATGACCGTTTTCGCCAGGAGTTGATGGAGGCCACTCACCCCGGCGAAGTCATCCGCGCCATCCGCGCCATGGAATAGCACACCCGCTGCTACCACTCTGAGTCCAAAACATCAGCAGAGACGCCCCGCCGCTGAAGCGACGAGGCGCCAGATTCACTATCTATGATCTGTCGCTACGGGCAATCGACCGGCGCCGCCCCTCCCGAGAACGAGTACGCTACCAGATAGGTCAGATCCGCAATATTCGCCGCCTCATCGGCGTTGACATCCGCCTCAAGCGCACACGGTGGAGCCGGCCCGTCACTGAACAAATACGCCGTCAGCATCGTGATATCGGCAATATTGATCGCTTCCTCACTGTCACCATTGATGTTGCCGCGAATCCCGAGACAACACGATCCGCCAGCCACAACAAATGAGTGAATCTCTGTCGACCAGGTTGAATCACCGGCAAAGTCCTCAGCGAGCACTCTCCAGTAGTACGTAGCGCCTGAATCGAGTGCGTACGGCCACACGACCGAGCTCGTCAAACGATCCGTCAACTCATCATAGGTTGCAAACGTCTGATCCTGCCCAAGCTGGATATCATAGGTCACCACATCCCACGGATCGGTGTCCACAGCCTCTTCCCACATAAGCGTCGGGGTCACCTCACCCACCTGAGCACCATCCATCGGAAGCAGCAGACTGAATGTCTGCGGCGCCTGGTTGGTCTGGTTCACGACAAAGGACTCCACGCCGGTGTATTCCGATATCTCAAAGCCGTCAGTGACCCGCACACGCCAGAAATATCGATGGTCCTCAGTGAGCACACTGTCAACCGTCCAAGTAGAATGGGTTTCACCAGCATAAGCCGTTCCCGAAGCCACCAACTGCGTCAAGCCTGGATCGGCATACACCTCGAACTGGTGCTCGAGCACATCTTCATCAGCGTCGAAGCCGTTGAAAGCAACCAGCTCCGGAGTCGGATCCGCTATGACCTCATCCTCAATAGGCGAGATCAGGTCGCGCACTGCCGGCGCCGTGTTCATTCGGAAGGCAAGCTCCTCCCACTCCGACCATGTTGCACCATTGCTAACTCTCACCTGAAACACATAGCTCTCACCGTCGATAAGATCTGCGCCCTGGTAAACAACCGAGGTGTCATCACCAGGAATAACGGTTGCCACCCACATATTCTCGCTGTTGGTACACAGGTTGCCCGTACCAGTTCTGACCTGGTACTCCTGAATCGGGTTTGCAGTCGTGTCATCGACTGACCACGAGAAGACCGGCGTGTGGTTAAGCACGTTCGATAGCGAACTCTCGTCCTTGATCGTCAACGTCGGTACAAGCGGATTCAGCGAGGGCTCCTCATTGGAGAAGAAGTCCAGGATTCGGCCCAGCACCTCCGCCCTGGTCGCATAGCCAGCACCTGCATAGGAGTCCCCGATGTTCTCGAACCCAAAGCTGAACAACACCAGCCGGTAATCACCCTCGTAACTGACAGCGTAGGAACCACCGATAGTCAGGTCAAGCTCGGCAACACTCCCGCCAACCGGACTAATCGTCTGACAGTCTGTCTGATTGGTCGGGTTACCCAGTCGTGCCTGTAGGCCCTCGAACACATCGGCCGAGGCCGGGGCAACCATCATCGGAAAGACGATATCGCTCACGTAGTCCGCTCGCAGATAGTCACTCAAGAATGTCGGATCATCGGTAGCCAGCTCTTTGACCAGCGTCTGCCCCGTCAGGAACAGACTGCCACCCTGATCCAGATAGCCCCGGATAGCATCAATATCGGCCGCACCCATGATGTCCGAGCGCTCGTCGCCGATCAACCAGATCACCGTCTCATACTGCGACAGCAACGCCGAATCCGGAACACCCTGGGTCAGTTTCTCGTGCACCTCGAATGGCGTCCTGATCGCATACAGCTCGTTGGTCACCGCCTCATGATGATCGTCGCCGTTGTCGTCATCGACAACCAGTATCTTCGGAGCGCCGACCGCCAACTGGATCCCGAATGTCTTGTCACCGAGGGAGTTGTTAGACGTCACATCCAGGTAGAACGAGTCAATACACGGCGTGAAGCCCGACGGAATCGTGAAGACGATAGGCGAGCCCATGTTGTCGCCGGTTCCGCCTTCAGCCGCAACAGTCCCCAGCAATGACGATGGGGTGTCGAAGATAATCTCCGGGTTGTCCGCACTCAGGCTACCGAGAACGCCCGTGGCCTCCTGCCAGAGGTTCTCCACGGCAAATGTAAACGCAATCGTCTCACCAACCTCAATAACACCGTTGCCGTTACCGAACTCCGAGTCCGAGAATTCCATCGACTGCAACTCAAACCGTGGGCGCGCATACTCGATATCGAAATTGGCGTACATCACCGAATCCGGGCTTGAGATGTTCCACACCGACGTCTTCGTCTTGGTAGCGTCGTAGCGACGCGTGTTAGGAAGCGACAAATCATCGAAATCCGTCTTGGTCAGTGTCGACCAGAGATCATCCGCATCGCCGCTGTTGGCGTCATTCTCCAACTCAAACAACCCATCAGCCTGCTCGACCGCCACC
>CAZXRO010000040.1:0-14317 GCA_964642435.1 uncultured Ignavibacteriales bacterium | reverse complement strand
CACGTTGTAGGCTGCAAGTGGTGCCGCGAAGTTCTCGCGCGCACGAGCGATAACATCCAGATACGACAGGGCCGGTTTGACCATAACAATATCGGCGCCTTCATCGAGGTCGGTTGAGATCTCGCGCAGGGCTTCATCGGCATTCGCTGGATCCATCTGGTAGGTACGTCGATCGCCGAATTGTGGTGCCGATCCGGCGGCCTCACGGAAGGGACCGTAGAACGCTGAGCAGTACTTAGCGGAGTAGGCCATGATACCGACCTGGTCGAACCCGCTCTCGTCAAGCGCATCCCGTATGATTCCGACCCGTCCATCCATCATGTCGGACGGGGCGACAAAATCTACTCCTGCCGAGGCGTGACTGATAGCCTGCTGGGCAAGTATGTCCAGCGTGGCATCGTTATCGACATCTCTGTTGTGAATGACGCCGCAGTGGCCATGGTCGGTGTACTCGCACAGGCAAACGTCGGTCATGACGATCAGTTCGGGGCAGGACTCCTTGATCTCACGCACTGCACACTGCACGATACCGTCGGCAAGCAGCGATGAAGAGCCTGTGGCATCTTTCTTTTCAGGGATACCAAACAGCATCACGCCCGGAATGCCGAGGTCGTAAACTTGTTGGGCCTGCGTAGCTACTTCCGCCACGGGCCATCGCTTGATGCCGGCCATGGAGGCAATAGGCTCCGGATGGGTGAGCCCCTCCGCAACGAACAGTGGATAGATGAAGTCGCTCGGGGCCAGCCTGGTCTGGGCGACCAGTCGCCGGATAGCTTCGGTGCGGCGAAGGCGACGCGGGCGATCCTCGGGGAAACTCATGATTCTTCTCCTGTGTTCGCGTGGCGCTTGAGCGACTGGAAATGATTCACAATGGCATCGATCAGATCGGGTATGGAGTGCTCGGTCGGCTCGATAGTCACTTTGAAGCCATGAGACTCAACCGTGCGGGTGGTGGTGGGGCCGATCGATGCAATCACGGCGTTCTCTGTCACTATCTTGAGTTCCTCGGCGGTAAGATTCTCGATCAAACCATCACAGGTTGTGCCACTGGTAAACGTAATGACGTCCGGGGGAGTCTCCAGCAGTGAGTCCTTGTGGTCAGGTGACCAAGTATGCAGCTCGGTATTGTAGACGGTAAGCAGGTGGACTCGCGCGCCGGTTTCGCGCAGGGCGTCCTCGACGGTGCTGTAGGCCAGATTGCCTCGCACGCGAACCACAGTAACACCCCTGAAATCAGCATGTTTGACAAGTTCCTCGGCCAGTCCGGCGCCGGTTTGCTTATCAGGGACGAAATCCGCTTTCAGATGGTACTGCCTCAGTGCGCGCATCGTACCGGTGCCGATTGCTGCGAGCTTGAATTGTGCCAGGCGACGGACGTCATCGACATGCTCGAAGAACTGTTTCATGAAAAAGTTGACGCCGTTTTCGCTGGTGAACACGAGCCAGGCCTCGCTGGTTGGCGATGGGAACGTCTTCCAGGCTGCCTGATCGTGGAACTCCTCGATCGAGATGGTGGGGAAGGGCATGACCTCGGCGCCGAGTTCTCTGAGTGACTGATAAACCTGCTCCGACTGATGGACGGGGCGAGTGACCATAATGCGCTTGCCCAAAAGGGGAAGATTGTCCCACCATTGGAGCCATGGTTGTACCTCGATGACCCGCCCGAGGATGATGATGGCAGGGGCCTTGATGTGCTCGCGTTTCATGGCCTTTGGCAATTCGGCGACGGTTGACTTGACTACACGCTGCGTCGGATATGTGCCTCTTTCGATCACTGCAGCGGGGTGATCCGGGGGCATGCCCGCCTGAGTCAACTGACTGAGTACATTCTCAACCTGCGCAACGCCCATATAGATGACGACAGTGCCCGTAGTAGCCTTGCCTACTAACTCCCAGGGAACCGAGCTGGCTGACTTGTCACGCGAGGGGTGGCCGGTGGCGAAGATCACATAGGAGGCGCGTTCGCGGTCGGTGCAGGGAATGCCTGCATAGGCAGGCGCGGCGATTCCGGCCGTGATTCCGGGAACGATGACGAACGGGACCCCGTGTTCTCTGAGAAAGCGAGCCTCCTCTCCCCCGCGGCCGAAGATAAGCGGGTCGGCTCCCTTGAGCCGGGCGACCTTCTTCCCCTCCTTGGCGAGTCGCACCAGAAGGGCGTTGATGTCCTCCTGGGCATTACAGACAGACCCGGGCCGCTTGCCGACGTAGTACCGCTCAATGGAACCGGGGAGGGTGACGACCAGTTCATCGGCGACAAGGTTGTCATACACAACAGCATTGGCGGAGAAAAGCAACCGCCTGGCCTTCATGGTGATAAGCTCCGGGTCGCCGGGACCGGCGCCGAGCAGATAGACTATACCGGTAGGTTTTTCGCTCATAATGGCACCAAAGTAATGCCGAAGCGGCCGGGGCACAACGCAATTGTGCGAGGCCTCACAAGCGCGACAACGTTATTCCGGCCGTTCAATCATCCGGTCGAGTTCTATCGAGAGCTCCTCCGAGGACATATCCTGAAGCATTGTCTTCCAGTCTGCATTGACAAAGCGCTCAAAGCAGCGCGTACGGGCCTCGAAGTCTCCGGGGAGTGCGTTGAGTACGCGAGTGCGGAATTCAGCAGCAAGTCCCATGAGCTTCGACCAGTGCTCCGGGAAGATCGTATCCAGAATGGCCTTGAGGTGACTGGACATGAAGGGTGCCTTGCCATCGGTGGAGATGGCGACCGTCAGGCAGTCGCGTTGGAGCACCGCGGGAAAGGTAAACTCGCACAGGCGTGGCACATCGGCAACATTGACCAACACGCCGTGTGTTCGGCAATCATCGAATACTTCCTTACTCACCTCGGTGTCGTCGGTAGCGGCGATAACCAGTCCATAGTCGATCGCCTCCGGTGACTTGTAGGGCCGCTTCTCGAGCTTGATCCGGTTATGGTCGGCATGGTACTGTAGCTTCTCGACAGTCTCGGGAGCAACAACGGTCACGCTGCAACCGTCGTATTTCATCAGGGACTCGACCTTCCGAAGCGCGACATTCCCGCCGCCGACGACCAGACACTTGCGGTTGTTCATTGCGATATTGATGGGCATGTATTTGTTGGACACGCGGTATCCTCCTGAAATCAGGTTTGATCGCCCTCCTGGCGGGCTTTGATTCTTAGTAGCCGATCAACCAGTCGGCGTGAGGCTTTCTGTAGTACTTCCTGTTGCTCGAATGGCAGACCCTGCAGGATGGGATCGAGCTCCTCGCGGCGAATCTGTTCAAAGGAGTTTGTCATTCCCTCGAAGGTCGATTCATGAATGGCATGGTTGTACCAGTAGCCGAACTCGCTCAGCCGAAGATCAATGATCTTCTCTGCGGCGGGGATGGCAGCCTCTCGGCGCTGGCGCTGCTGCTCGACAAAGGCCTTGATGCTCTCCAGATCGTGCACCTCAATTGCGCTTGCAAACTCGGCGTCGGCATCGATATCGCGGGGGATGGCGAGATCGGCAGCCAGCAAGCGATGACCGGGATAGTCGCGGACGAATCGGCGGAGCATGTCGCGAGTGATCACCGGCTGCGAAGATCCGGTACAACTGATGAGTATATCTGCCTGCGGCAACAGATCCTCGACAGTATCCAGACCGTGCCCCGTGCCATGGAAGGCTGCGGCGAGAGCCTGGGCTTTCTCCGGGGTGCGGTTGGCAAACATCAGACGCGAATGGTGACTCTGACCGAAATTCGTTGCAGCCAGCCTGATCATCTGGTTCACACCGACAAACAGCACTGCTGGATGCGTCAGATCACCGATACGCTCGCGGAGCAGGTCGATCGCGGCACTTGAAACAGAACAGGCACCGCGTCCCATTTCGGTATCGGTACGGACCTGCTTGGCGACACGGAATGCCTGGTGCATGAGTCGGTGCATCATTTTGCCGGCGGTCTTCACCTGGCAGGCAGAGGAGTATGCTTCTTTGAGTTGACCGACAATCTGGTTCTCGCCAAGCACCATAGAGTCCAGACCCGCCGCTACCCGAAACACGTGCCAGGCAACATGCCGGCCCTTCTGGATATAGAAACAGCCACGAAGGGACATCAGGTCAAGGTTGCGAAACCGTCGATAGAACTGCATGACACTCTGCAGGGGATCAACATCGCGTGCAAGTACAGTGTAGAATTCGACGCGGTTGCAGGTTGAGACAATCACGCACTCGTAAACACCCGGCTGTTCAGAGTAAACATCGAGAGCGGCAGGGATATCCTCAACACCGAGTTGCAACGGTTCACGTTGCTTTACTGTCGATGATTTGTGATTGATCCCGCAAAGGACCAGTTGCCACGGAGCTAAGGACATGGTGACTGCCTTGTCATTTTTCTTGTTTGGGCCATTCGGCGCCTTCCGCTCCGCCACCGAGGATGTCGACTGCACCGAATCCATTGTTTTTCAGAATCCGGGCAGCCTGATACGACCTCGGACCACGTTGACAGATAACGACTACCGGCCGTTGGGGATCAAGCTCACCAATCCGCTCACGCAGATCATTGAGCGGAATACGCATGATTGCCGCTTCGTCCAGGAATGGTGCCGGGAAAGCATCGATCTCGTAATCCTCGCGCACATCGAGCCACTGGCAATTGGATCGATCAGCATTCGATATCCGGGGCGATGTAAAGCTAATCTGCGCCTCCTCCTGCGCCAGGGCCATGCAAGCCAGGTGGTACAATGGATCCATCGCTTCCGAATACGGCGGTGCATACCCTTGTTCGAAATCCAGCAGATCGGCTATTTTGGCGTGCTGTCGCAGCAGCGCCGAGGCGACATCGACCCGACGACAGATATCACCTTCTCCTACCGCCTGAAGGCCCACCAGTTCCATTGTCTCGGGGTTGTATACAAGCTTCGCCAGCAGGGTCTTGCTCTCCGGATAGTAATCCGGCTTGTCGGCGAATGTACCCCATACGGCCCGGTGCGGAACGCCGTCGCGCTCGGCCTGCATCTCCGACAGGCCAACTGCGCCAACATTGCGATCAAAGACCTTCACGAGAAAGGCGCCTGTGGCCGGCGGAAACGCGCAGGCGTTGCCCGCTATATTTTCGGCGATGACGCGACCATGGCGGTTGGCCAGTGATCCCATGGGAATATACATCTTGCGGCCGGTGACAGCGTTGAAGGATTCGATGCAATCTCCGCCGGCGTAGATGTTGGGATCAGAGGTCCGCAAATGGCCGTCGACCAGAATACCACCGGTCTTTCCCAACTCCAGACCACAGGCTTTCGCCAGCGACACCTCGGGTTTCACGCCGAGGCAGCAGAAGACAAAGTCCGCACTGAGCGTCTCGCCTTCTTTGAGTGTTACTATGGCACCGTCATCGGTGGCAGCAACTCTTTCAACCTGAGAGGAGAGCCTGACCACTACCCCCTGACGCTCCATCTCGTCTTGAGCGGCTCTGGCCATCTCTGAATCCAGGACATATGGCAGCAGGCTCGGTTGCATCTCGATCAAGGTGGTCTCGATTCCCCACAGCCCGGCGCATGCTTCAGCCAATTCACAGCCAATGAACCCACCCCCAATAATGATGGCACTGCCCACCTGACCGGTCTGCGCCGCCTTGCGGAAAGCGATAGCATCCTCTGGTCGAGTGAACGATCGGATGTTGTCAGCCTTGTCACATTCAAACGGAGGCGGAACCGGCGTCGCACCTGTGGCCAGCACCAGCGTGTCATAGGTGTAGCTATCCGAGGAACCATCGGACAGATGGGTAACTGTCAGGGTTCTACTCTCGCGATCGATGCTGGTTACTTCGGTTTCGTTTACAACCTCGACGCCCTTGGTTCGGCGGAAGAACTCCGGGTCGCGCGGGATATCGTAGCTTGTCACGATAAGATCCTGAAAGCTGTCGATATCCCCGGATGCGAAATACGGCATTCCACAGGTGCCATAGGATATGTGTTTTTCTTTCTGGAAGACAGTGATCCGCTTGTCAGCCAGTCTTCGTGCCAGCACCGAGGCTGTCTTGGGTCCGGCGGCCACGCCGCCGATGATTGCTATGTTGGTATGCTTACTCATGTCTATGCAAAGGTGGGGCTATCAGCCTGACAACCCCACCCGTGTAATCTCACCTTTTATTGTCAATGCACGGTCAAATAATGACCGTAGCCACCATCTGTCAAGTCATCGTGTTCTCTTCATCAATGGTACCCGGCCACCTGCTCGCGGATTGAAATGACCACCTTGTACAGGACCGTCAGTATCAAGGCTCCGAGTGCGTAGATAGCCAGGGTGATGAAGAATTCAGGTACGGTCGGCCAATACTCTGTGATCTGCCCCATTGGATTGGGAATGAAACCGGTGACCACCATGCCGAGCCCCTTGTCAATCCACAATGAGATGAACACCGCGATACAGGCCATCACCAGGATGTTCAGGTTATTGCGGAAGCGGGGCACGATCAGCAAGGTCAGTGAGAACACAGCCAGGATATTGGAGACCCACATCCAGGGCGCCAGCTTACTGAAACCATCGAGTCCCAGATAGAGGTACTCGAAGTGGTGAATGTGCTCGGGGATGTCGCTGTAGATACCGGTGAAGACTTCCATGAGGACGAAGAAGATGTTCACCGCCATGGCATAGGCCACAATCACGCCGAGCTTTCGTATGGGTTCATCCTCAATCTTGAGTTTGCTTACCTTGCGCACGATAAGGACCAGAATGATCAGCAGCGCGGGGCCAGCGGCGAACGCGGAGGCCAGAAAGCGCGGAGCCAGAATGGCGGTAAGCCAGAAGGCGCGCCCCTCCAGACCGGAATAAAGGAAGGCCGTAACGGTATGGATACTGACCGCCCACGGTATAGAGAGAATTATGAACGGCTTGATCCACTTCGGCGGCGCGATCCCTTTTTTCTCCGAGGAGAACGTCACATAGGAAATGAGCACATTGAGAACCAGGTATCCCGACAGGACCACCGTGTCCCAGAACATCAGGGAGTTCAAAGTGGGATGCAAGAAGACATTCAGGATACGGAAGGGTTGGCCCATGTCCACGAAGATGAAGGTCATGCACATGATAACCGCCGAGATGGCGACAAACTCTCCGAGGACGGTAATCTTGCCGAAGGCCTTGTAGTTGTGCAGGTAATAGGGCAGCACAACCATGACGGCTGAGGCGGCGACGCCGACGAGGAAAGTGAACTGTGCGATATAGAAACCCCAGGGAACATCGCGGCTAAGACCGGTGATCCCGAGACCAACTTGGTACTGACGGATGTAGAAGAGCGCCCCGATGACAATGAAGATCATCAGAAAGCTGATCCATCCCCAGTAGCGTTTGCTTCCAGTGAGTGCTTTTTCAATCATATCGAATCACCCTCATGTTCACACCAGGTAGTACACTTGCGGCTGCGTGCCCAGTTCGGGTCGGCGCCGGATGCTGAAGTTGTCGCCCAAAATCTGTCGCACCTCGCTGCCCGGATCCTCCAGGTCGCCGAACTTGAGTGCGCCATGCTTACAGGCCATGACACAGGCCGGCATCTTGCCCAATGCGAGGCGATCGGCGCAGAAGTTGCACTTCTCCACGACACCACGCATGCGGAACGGGAAGTTGGACTTGACCTCCTTGATATGCGGTCGTGGGTCGCGGAAATTGAAGCTCCGCGATCCGTACGGGCACGCCACCACACAATAGCGACAGCCGATACAACGGTGCATATCCATCATTACGATACCATCGGACTCGCGTTTCCAGGTCGCCTGGGTCGGGCACACGCGGACGCATGGCGGACGGTCGCAGTGATTGCACAGAACCGGGACGTGTGCATGAGTGATCTCCTCATCGAGGAACTCGTGTTCCTGGGAATGAAAAGTGCCGTGGAACGACTCTTTCCAGATCCACTTAATCTCGTCGTGAGGATCTTCGAAGTCCGGGACATTGTGGGTTTCGTGGCAGGCGACGATGCAGTCGTTGCAGTCCTCGCCACCATCCTGCTGGCATTTCTTCAGATCGACGAGCATAGCCCACCGCTTACCGGTGAGCGACGTGATGGTTCCATCACCAGTTGCTGATGTATCGACCATAGTCGAATCCTGTTGACCGAATACTCTCGCCCCGGTACCGGAGGCGAAACCCAGCATTGTCAGCCCGGATAGCTTCAGGAATTTCCGTCTGTCAAAGCTCATCAGATCGCCTCCTCGGGTTCAAGGTGACAGTCCCAGCAGTATGGGTCGACTCCCATGTAGTCATGGCAGCGATCACAGAAGGCGGACTTGTTTGAGTGACAGTCCATACAGGTGTTGGACAGGCTCATTTCCATCTGTTGTGAGATCTGATTTGTTTCAAAACGTTGCTGGTCACGTACCACCAGGTCGCGCCAGTCGTCGAGCAGATCCATATGGTTGGTCCTCATCCACTCGGCATCGCGAACACATTGATCGCCCTTGGTCGGCTTTTCCATTTCGGGCACATAGCCGGCCTTGTCATTGGCCACATTGTACCACAACGGGAAACCGATCAGCATCAGGAAGACGACCAGACCAATAATGATCTTCGGCATGTCATTCATTTTTGGCGCCCTCCTCGGTTGAGCCACTCTCGCTGAGAACTTCCTGTGTCGGGTCTGTTTCCTCCGCGATGGGCGTTCCCCTCAAATCAACTGAGCGATCATTCTCG
This sequence comes from uncultured Ignavibacteriales bacterium, assembly GCA_964642435.1. Classification (GTDB taxonomy): domain Bacteria; phylum Zixibacteria; class MSB-5A5; order GN15; family FEB-12; genus WJKG01. The sequence continues at coordinate 5,681 of CAZXRO010000040.1, read as the reverse complement.
CCCTTCATGATCAGGGCATTGCCCAGAAGTTCATGGATACCGCAGACCTCGACCCCGGGAACCCAGTACTCCAAGAGCGGTGGCAGGGTGGCCTTGTCGATTGCGCAGATACAGCACAATACGTTCACATCGTGCTTGTCATGTACATACTTGACGGCGTTGGCGCGCGGGAGTCCGCCACGCATACGGATCTCCATGTTCTCATCGGTGCCCAAACCCGCACCGGAACCGCAGCAGAACGTTTGCTCTCTGATCGTGTTCTCGGGCATTTCATAGAAGTGATTGCAGACATTCTTGATCACATAGCGCGGTTCCTCGAACAATCCCATGGCACGAGCAGGATTGCATGAATCGTGGAACGTCACGCGCCAGTGGTCATTGCGCTTCGGGTCGAGCTTGATCTTGCCGTGCTTGATCAGGTCCGAGGTGAACTCGGTGATGTGCACCATCTTGGGCGAGCGGGTGTTGTCAAACACGGTGCCGGTAATGGGCGATTTCGGGACCTCCAGAAAATCGGCGGGGCCGTTCATGGTGTCCATGTACTGGTTGAGTACACGCCACATATGACCACATTCGCCGCCGAGTATCCACTTCACGCCGAGACGCTTGGCTTCCATGTAGATCTTGGAGTTGAGCCGCTTCATCATCTCATTGGAATGGAACAGGCCGAAATTGCCGCCCTCGGAGGCATAAGAACTCCACGTGTAGTCCAGGCCGATTTCATGGAACAGGGCGAGATAGCCAAGGAGCGTGTAGTAATGTGGCGAGGCAAAGTAGTCTGCCGACGGTGCTACGAACAGGATTTCGGCACCCTTCTTGTTCATCGGGGCCTCGACCCTCACGCCGGTAAGCTCCTCGAGTTCATCGACGGCGAATTCAATACTATCGGCGAATCCGTGTGGCTGAATACCAAGGTGATTGCCCGTGCGGAAGCAGTTCGACAGCGGTGTACAGATCCACTCAATACTCAGACCGATGAGGTTCATCATCTCGCGCGCCATCATGGTGATCTCGGCCGTATCGATCCCGTAGGGACAGAACACCGAGCAGCGGCGACATTCGGTGCACTGATAGAAGTAGTAGAACCACTCCTTGAGCACATCGACAGTCAGTTCCCGTCCGCCGGCCATCTTGCCGAAGACCTTGCCGAGCGCAGTCAGATCATTGCGATAGACCGACCGCAGCAACTCGGCACGCAGCACGGGCATGTTCTTGGGGTCGCCGGAACCGATGAAGTAATGACATTTGTCGGCGCAGGCACCACAACGCACACAGACGTCCATGAAAACCTTGAACGAGCGGAAACGTTTCAGGCGATCACGGAACCCCTCCATGATAATCTGCTGCCAGTTCTCCGGCAGTTGCCAGTCTTGATCGGATACCTGCCACTTGCGAGGATGGGGCAGGTCCAGGTACTTGAGTGTTTCCGGGACAGCGGAGTAGTTCCAGGTACCCGGTCGGAATTCCACCTTGGGGTCTTCCCAGTCGCGTGATGGAGGGGTGAGATCAATCTTGATCAATTCTTCAGGTTTTGGTGGTTTGCTCATGATCACTCCTTCTCCACTGGTAGTCCAGCGGCCTTCATCACATCCCTGAACTCGTCCTCGTACTCTTGGTACGTATGCATCTTCACCTCGGGATTCCACGGATTGGTATGCCGTTTCATCCGGCTGTTATTCGCCAGGTTACGAGTCGGGCTGAGGAAAACACCACCGAGATGCATCAGCTTGCTAAAAGGGAAATAGATGAACAGGCAGCAAACCAGGAACAGATGGATGAAAAACACCGGTCCAATCCCGGTAAGCACATCGGTGCCTGCTGGTGCAAAGCTAATCAGCCCCATTCCAAGCTGCTTGACGGAAAGGATATCTGTCTTGGCGAAGTAGCGCATCCATACGCCGCTGATAGCGATTCCCAGGATCAGCAGCAAGGGGAAGTAATCCGAGGCAAGCGAGATATATCGCACCTGCGGATTCCACAAGCGCCGGATGAACAGCAGTGAGACAGCACCGATCAGGAATACGTCGGTCAGGTAGATGACCGGCAGACCGACCTGGAAGAAATTGTCGACCCACTGGATGGCAAGGACCCAGTCCGGTGTCGGTTCGGCAAAGTACTTGAAGTGGCGCAGGAAGACAACCAGGAAGGAGTAGTGGAAAGCCAGTCCAAGGGCCCACAGCCACTTGCTGGATCCATAGACCAGGCGCGGTCCTTCCTTGATGTCCGCTTTGGTGTTTCTAAACAACGACCGGAAGAACAGGATCTCCAGGAGCATCCGCCCGACAGTGCTCCAGAAGCTGTCCGGATTCTCCAGCTTGTCCTGTTTAATCCAGGAGTGCGATTTCTGCTGGCCACAGGTAGTGGTGATGCGGAACGGGACCGGAGACCGTGCCCAGTCAATGATCCGCCAGACGAAGCCGATCAGGAAGATGGCTATGGCCAGGTACGGCAGGACAACACCGAAGACGGTGTGCAGACCCATCGTACTGACTCCCACCCACGGCACCAGTGCCAGCACGATGATGGCTAACACAGATAGCACCAGTTTCATTCGCGTAGTCCTCTCTTGGTTCTATTTCTCATGCTGTTTACTTGTCGTCATATCCCGATGAAGGCGTGTTCTTATCATGCTCTGCCTGATCGTTGGCCACGAGTCGCTCCACCAGCTTCTCGTGACGTCGGCGCGTTTCATTGGTGCGTATCTCGTAGAGTTTCTCGCGGCAACGCATGAACAGATCGAAACCCATCAGGGCCAGGCTGTCTACCCGCTTGTCGAAATCTCGCAGATCGTTGACAGCCGCCTGATCCATAACATGCCCGCTGTCAGACAGTCTGACATGTTTGCGAACGATGTTCTTGATCTCGAAAATGAACTGAATCGCCTCGGCTGCCGTGAACTCCTGAACAGCGCGAATTCGCACGATTGCATCCAACGCCACCGCTGCCTTTGACGGATCTATACCCTCGGAGAGCTGATCGAAAAGCTCCTCGACGTTCTCGTGAATCGTCTGTCCAACCGGGTTGGCGAAACGGTTCTTCCGACCAGCAAGAAACGTGGTCGATTCTGAAGGATATGTACCGAAAACGGCGTGGCGCCAACTCTCGATAATGGCTTCCCGCTGCTGGAGTATCTGCTGCTTAAGCAACATGTTAACCTCATATGCTGACCAAGCCGCGAAATGGGTGAGCTTGTGAATAGCTTCACAAGAGATGATCAAAAAAAAGCGGCTCGGCAACTCTTACAATAGTAAAAATCCGGTCGACCAAGGTCAACCTATATTTGGCCATTTTTTACCGATCTGTCCACTTTGGCAATCCTGCAGAGACAGATGAAGGGCTGGTAAAACCATCCCCATAGGACTAAATCTATCCTGTTTTGTCGCTAAAAGCAGGCCGAAAGACCATTTCGTCTTTCGGCCTGAAGTCCAGTCCGTATGGATCACACACAACCGGTCGGTTTGGCCAGCCCGGCAACCTTACAGGCGCCCTTGGCGGGTCCCGACGGGAAGAGTTCATAGACCTTCTTGAGCGGGAATCCGGTCTCTTTGCAGAGCTTACGAATCATGGGAGCAATACCAAACTTCAGGTAGTACTCGCGCAGGTAGTTCACCAGTTTCCAATGCTCTTCGGTCAGTTCATCGACACCCTCAGTGGTTGCGAGAGCCTTAGCTACCTCTTCGTTCCACTGATCCGGCTCTTCCATGAATCCATCTTCATCAACTTCGATGCTGATATCACCATGCGTGAATGTTGGCATGATCATTCCTCCGTTAGCAAGCAGTTATAGGTCAGAATTTGCTGTGTTTTCACGTATCTCACAAACGTCTTCTTAGTGCATTTCAATGTATCCGCATGGGCAATTCTCGGCGCATTTCTTGCACCCATTGCAGAAGTCGAGTTTGAACTTGTACTCACCCATCTTCTGTTGGGGCTTAATGACTGCCTGGTCCTGGCACAAGCTCCAACAGGTACCGCAATCAAAGCACATGCCACAACTCATGCAGCGTTTTGCTTCTCCTACGGCCTGGTCCTGTGTCATGGTCGGCATAATCTCACGATCGATATCTGCAAAGCGCTCCTCGACCGGGATCGGTGTCGTGCGGATCGGCTGTTTCTCCTCATAGTAGGCATGATACATGTCTTCCAAGCGTACGACTTTGCGATCCGGTGGCTTGGGCAGTTGCTCCCCGGTGATCATCTCATGGATGTGGGCAGCAGCCATACGACCGTGGTAGATCGCATCGATAACCAGTCCCAGATTAACGTTATCGCCGCCGGAGAACATGCACTCGACCTTGGTCATGAAGTTGTCATCGACCTTGATCCAGTCCCTGCCTTCGATCAGGTTTTCACAACCGGTGAAATCCGGCTCCTGACTGATAGCGGCCACCAGTGTGGTGAACTCCATGTCGAACGTGTCACCCTCGATAGGAACGGGGCGACGGCGGCCGGAGGAGTCCGGTTCGCCAAGCTGCATGCGCTGGCACTTCATACCTTTGGCTCGGCCGTTCTCGCTGTAAATCTCCAGAGGTGCGGCTAACAGGTCGATACTGACACCCTCTTCCTCGGCACCAACGATCTCCTCATCGATCGCCGGCATCTCGTCACGTGTCCGCCGATACAGGATAGTTGCCTTGGCACCCAGGCGGCGAGCGATACGGGCGGCATCGACAGCGGTATCACCACCGCCGATTACGACGACATGCTCACCCACATCGACTGCCTCACCTTTGTTGACGCGGTGAAGGAAATCCGTGCCGGTGAAGACGTTTTCGGCGTCCTCTCCCTCGACGCGGAGCAACCGTCCCTTGTGGGCGCCGATCGCGACGAAGACGGCATCATTGTCCTTCTTGAGATCCTCGTAGGAGACATCCTTGCCGACGATGGTGTTGAGCTTGAGTTCCACACCCATATCGAGAATCCGCTGGATCTCCTTGTCGAGGACATCCTGTGGCAGGCGATAGTTGGGGATACCGTAGCGGAGCATACCGCCAGTTTTCGGAAAGGCCTCGTATACCGTGACCTTGTAGCCACGGCGCGCCAGGTGGTAGGCAGCCGACATACCTCCGGGGCCGGAACCGACGATAGCAACCTTGTTGTCGCGCTTGTCATCGGTGAGCATTTTCGGTGCAAGGCCCTTTTCAAGACCGTAGTCACCAATGAAGCGCTCGACGCTGTTGATGCCGACGGCGCCTTCCTTGCCACCGCGGTTGCATTCACCCTCGCAGGGATGCGGGCAAACACGTCCACAGACGCTTGGGAAAGGTGTCGTTTCCAGGAAGATATAGAAGGCTTCCTCGAATGCCTGGTCATAACTCTTCTTGAGATCCTCGGCCTTCGAGATGGTCATGAGCATTTTACGGATGTGATTGTGATTCGGACAGGCAACGCCACAGGGAGCCTTCTTCTCTACGAATTGCGGCCGAAGCGGCGAGGACTCCACCCCGGAGCTACCGGACGCGCCGGTTGACCGGCTCAGGCCGCCTTTCTTCTTGTTCTTTTTCAACAGACCCATGATGATTCTCTTTCGTTGAGTATCGCTTTATCTGGCTCGGTCGTACTGCCGCTCACCCGTTCTATCGCATCCCGTTGATGTCAGAGCCGGATAGTCAACCAGCCTATCTATTTTATCCTCTATTAATACACATAAACCTGTTTAGAGTCCAAATCACTCTCTTCTG
>CAZXRO010000039.1:0-14500 GCA_964642435.1 uncultured Ignavibacteriales bacterium | reverse complement strand
GACCGCCGACAGTTCTGTGGGTCAGACGAAGGTGAAGTCGCCGGGGTAGAAGCACAGCAGCACCCACTTGTTGGCATAATCGGACAGCTTGACGCTGGTCATCTTGCCCTTGTGCCAGGCTGGGGCTTCAAAATCGGGGGCCTTGCCGCCAACGCGAACCTGGACCATACTTGAGACTCCTTCTGTTGGGTCAGCCTTTGGCTGACTGTCCTTCTTTGGTTTTTCGCCAATCACTGTGCCTGTTGGTTTTGCACAGCCGACAGCTTCTTCAGCCATAGACACCTCCTTGCGTTATGTGTTGGTCGAATGATTTCAACGGTGCTAAACATATACTAATCTGTCCTCTCTCGGCTATCAACTGATATCTCCATTAATCGCTGTTGGTAACCCGCCTTGCGGGAAGACCTGAGAAATCCGGGGTTAACCTTGAGTATGTCCATATTTAGAAGATATCTAAGACCTTGTCAAAAAAGAGAGGCTCCTATTCCTTCTTTTTGCGGCCCCGGAGGATCACTTGGTAATCCCGGATCTGGAAGTCCTTGAGGTTGCTGCCACCGGATACGCCGAGATAGTCCCAGGGGATGTCATGGATTTCGCCGGTTTCCTCATCGATGAAATGGTGATGGCGCTCGAGATTGGCATCGAACATCACGACTCCCTCCCGAAGCAACTGGGTCTTGAGTACTCCCTTTTCAACTAAGAGGTTAAGGGTATTATAGACGGTTGCCCGGGAGACTGTCGGACAGGACTCGCGGGCCAGTTTGAGTACGCGCTCGGCGGTCGGGTGGCTGGGATTCTGCAGCACACAGTCCACCACAGCGATTCGCTGAGGAGTAGGCTGAATGCCCAGCTCGCGGAGGATTTCGATGGGGTCACGCATTGTTTTCATGATAGTCAGTCCTTTAGACAGTGTCAAACACAATAGTGCAATACCAGTTCTGTGATGAGAAGCGATGAGTTCGACCGGTGTCTATGTTACGTCTATGACAGAACAGGCCACCAGATGGCGGCCTGTATGATATTGTTGAACAATCAGTTATATGAAATATTCGAGTGACTCTTCAAATGATGGAACTATTTTGAAAGCTCGACCGTTGTGCATAATAGATAGACAAACATTTAACATGGCATAGACACATGCAGAGAGAGATACAGAACATAACGAATTTGACAGAGCGCACGTTTCTTGACTTCGTTCGCTCCGGCAGAGTCGCCCTCGTCGTGTTCGAGTCTAAGTCCTGCCCGGCCTGCGAGTCTTTTGCCCCGGTGATTGAGCGGACTTTGCGGGAGAACGCGGAAGCTCGATTTGCTCGGGTGAATGTCGATGAGGAGCGTGATCTGGCTGTGAAGTTGGAGATATCATATCTGCCGACGGTGATGGTGATTCGCGAGGGAACGCTGGTGTTCCGCCAGCCCGGCAGGTTCACCTCAAGGGAGCTCGGCGAGATAATCGAGCACGCGCGTTCGGTGGACCTGGAAGAGCTGCGTGCGCAGTTGCGTGATGAATAGGGCCGCGCCACAGTTGCCGGCAGACGAGGGTTAACAGAAGTGCAATACAGAGAAGACAGTGTGGAGATTGAAACTCAAACAAGGAGCAAATGCGATGACTAACGAGATGAACAATTACAAGAAGGACTTGGGGTACAAGTGGGTTAAGGCTACGTCCGGTAACACCTATCTGTGTCCGGTGAGTTCCCTGAAGGAGATGAGCAATCCTTCCGAAGATGATTTGCGTTCGATCTGTGTCGATGAGTCGATGGATCCGCAGAACTCATAAGCTGCGGCCACGACGAATCGTCGAGGTCGGTGAAGGGAAAGGAGGCGCGTGAGGCGCCTCCTTTTGTATTTGGTGTTCGACTGGTAGAGGCTCAACCCAGGGCAACATCGAGCGTCATCATGACGGCAAAACCGAGCATCGTCCCGGCAGTGGCCCATTCGGAGTGTCGGCCCGCCTGAGACTCGGGGATAACCTCTTCGACGACGACAAAGATCATTGCGCCGGCCGCGAAAGCGAGCGCGTAGGGAAGAATTGGCCGTGCGATCAGCACCAGCGCGGCACCGAGCACGCCGGCTACCGGCTCCACGATCCCCGATAGCTGACCGTACCAGAGGGCTTTTCCGCGAGACATTCCTTCGCGACGAAGCGGCATTGAAACTGCTGTGCCTTCCGGGAAGTTCTGAATACCGATACCAAGAGCCAGGGCGACAGCTCCGGCCAGAGTTGCCGAGGGCAAACCGGCGGCAGCAGCTCCAAATGCGACACCAACCGCGAGACCTTCGGGGATGTTATGCAGGGTTATTGCGAGGATCAGCAGAGTCGAGCGTTTCCATGATGTCGGTACACCCTCGGGTTCGGCGGTGTTGCGTAAGTGCAGGTGGGGCAGTATCATGTCGATGCCTCGCAGGCACAGGGCTCCTAATAGGAAGCCTACCACTGCCGGCACCCAGGGTATACCGCCGAGTGTCTCGGACATCTCGATGGCCGGGGCCAGTAGCGACCAGAAGCTGGCGGCGATCATGACGCCGGCGGCGAAGCCAAGCATAACATCGAGCATCTTCTGACTTGGCTGCCTGCGCAGGAACACGGCGGCGGCCCCAAGGGCCGTCAGGCCCCACGTGAAACAGGTTGCAATCAGGGCTTGGGCTATCGGGTGGGCGGTCGTGAACCACTCGGTCAGGCTCATAGCTACTCCGTAATGGCAGGTTGTGGAGCGTGCATCGGATTGTAACTCTTGACCCGATCATACGGAGATTATCTCTGGATGTAAACGTTCATCTGTGTTCGGCGATTTCACTATGCTTGACGGAAAACGTGAAAAAAGTCACAAAATTCGCTTGACGTGTTCCGCCGCAGCCGGTATAATCGGCCTAATTGAAACTGGAATTCATTTTCACTTAGGTTGTCTTATGGACCTTCGTCGGCAAAAGCACACACTCCCCTTAACCGTTAAGTCACTGGTAATCATTGTATTGCTGGCGTTCGGATTGTGTTTTGCTGCTGCGTCGCTTTCCCTTCACTATCATGTGCTTCCTGATGGTCGGGTGGTTGTCCACAGTCACCCGGTTGAGGGAGAGAGTCGGGGGCAGGGGAAACACAATCATAGTCACCACGATCTTGTGCTTGTTAAGGCTGCTGTTAATGCCTTCCAGGCCGACGAGCCACAGCTTCAAACGTATGATCTTGTGAAGATAGAATCGACATATCTCTTTTCCCAAACAGCCGAGCAGCCGCCGTTCGTCTATCACCGCACTCAGATAGGGCTTCGCGCCCCGCCTCTTTTCGTCACCCTCTGAGTGTAGTCCGCCCGGTTGCGGACTACTCAATTGGCCTTCAGTAGAAAAACACAACAAGAGAGGTGTCAACATGCGTGGTATGGTAGCATGGGTACTGTCGATGCTGGTAGTGTGCATCGCAGGGCAGACGGTAAACGCAGGCAGTGTTACGGGGATGGTTACGGATCACAAGACAGGCGAGCCGGTCGCATTTGCCTCGGTGCATATAGACGGGACGAAGCAGGGAACAGTTGCCGATTCGTCAGGCAGTTTCGAATTGCGAAAGGTCAAGGCGGGCGAGCACTCGCTGCTAATCTCAGCCATCGGTTATGAGGCCCAGCGAATGACCGTGACGGTTCATGGTCGTCACGAGGAGGAGGTGTGGGTAGTTCTTGAGCCGACCCAACTGGAGACCGGCGGGATTGTGGTCACCGGTACCCGCACTCCCCGTTATGTCAAGGACGCGCCGGTGTTCACGGAGGTGGTGTCGAGATCTTCGATCGATGACAAGTCGGCCCACAACATATTCGATGCTCTCGATGGCGAGGCCGGGGTCCGGGTGGAGCAGCAGTGCCAGGGGTGCAACTTTTCGGTACTTCGAATGCAGGGACTCGGGGCCGATCACACGCAGGTGTTACTTGATGGTCAGCCTGTCTACTCGGGGCTGGCCGCCGTGTACGGGTTACAGCAGATGAGCACGGCCGATGTCGACCAGATCGAGATCGTCAAGGGTGCCGGGTCGGCCTTGTATGGCAGCAATGCCGTTGCCGGGGCGATCAACATTATCTCGGCCATTCCAACCAGGACCGAGGGTAAGGTTGGTGTCGAGATTGGGGAGTACGGGACGAATAAGTACAGCTTGTCGGCCAGCGCTCGCGAGGGGGATATCGGCCTGTTTTTGTTTGCGCAGCAAAGTGAGCAGGATGAACTGGATGAGACGGGAGACGTCAACGCTTCGAACGGTGTTGACGGTCCCGATGGCTGGTTGGACAGGGTGCGGGCCTCGGCTAAGAATGCCGGGTTCAGCCTGTATCTCGATGATCTGGTTGCGACGGATCGTTTGATACTCAGGGGCCGCCTGATGACAGAGACACGCCTGGGGGGATGGCTGACTAACAACCTGTTCGAGAATCCATTCGCGCCGGGATCGGAGCGCATCATTACTGATCGCTATACCGGTCAGCTCGAATACTCGCTCTGGCTCTCAAGCGGGACTGAAATCAACACCAGCTTCGCTCTTGTTGGACACAAACGCGACGCCACTAACGATACCTTTCTCGGTGATTACCAAGACACGCATGGAGAGGATCCCGCGGTTGAACTGATGCGGCCGTATACTGCCGATGAAGACCTGCTGACATTCAATGCGAACATTGTCCAGCCGATCGCCCGGCAGCACCGGCTGTTGATAGGCACACAGATTTCTCACAACCAGCTCGAGGAGAGCGGGATGTATGTCGATCTGGCCAGTGGCGATCCCTACCGGTCGACCGCGCACAAGCAAGGTACCGATGTGGGCGCCTACGTCCAAGATGAGTACAAGCCGATTGAGAATCTCGAGATTGTCGCAGGAGTGCGGTTTGACTATCACACATCGGAGGACGAGTTCCGCGGATCGGGCGACGTGTTGCCGGGCGGATTGGAGCCGTTGACCTACGATGAATCCACGGTCAATCCGCGATTCTCCATCAAGTATTCGGCGACACGAAGCCTCGTGCTTCGGGGATCGGTAGGCAGCGGTTTCCGGGTGCCGTACGGATTCTCCGAAGATCTTCACCTGTGTTCGGGTTCACCGCGGGTGTACAAGGGCGGCGGTCTGAAGCCGGAGAAGTCACTAAGCTACTCGTTGTCGGCCGATTATACTCGTTCACGAATGACCGCGAGCGTCAATCTCTATCGTACCGAACTGACCGATGCTATCGCATTTGCGGAGGCAGATCCCGCGGTTGAGGATCTGGGGTACACGTACCAGTGGGAGAATGTGGATGACGCATATGTGATGGGCGCGGAAGTGAATGCTTCGATTGCCGTCAGTTCGCAACTCACGCTCGGCGCGCGGTTCGGGCTGTTTGACGGGAAGTACGACAACCCTCGCGGGGACTGGATCGGGACCAGCTATGAACAGACGAGCAGAAACATTTCTCGTTTCCCGGGCGTTTCCGGCGGGCTCAAGGCGGACTACTCGTTGAATGACTGGAATCTGATTGTCGACGCCGATTTCAGCGGCAAGATGTATATCGACCTGCTCGAGCCGGAGGATCCTTCCGATGTCAAGATCCATGAGACGGAATCATTTGTAACGCTCGATGCCAAGCTGAGTCGCAAGATTCTCAGCAGATACATAGTGTATGTTGGAGCGAAGAACCTGACGGACTACACGCAGGAGGAAAAGCACATCAGCGATGCCGCCTTCATGTACGCGCCGGTCTACGGCCGGATCATCTATGGTGGTTTCCAGGTCTCGTTGTAGGATAATCGATGCATCTTAGGGACAGTGAAGAGAGAAAGGCAGCAGCGCATTCTGGGTTCGGCTATTGAGATCTCCTTGGTTCTCGTGTATTGCCATTCACTCCTTGGTTCGACCAGTCGCCATGCCCATGGTGTCTGCCGCACGGCACCCCGGTCAGCAAGATCGGGGTGCCTTTTGCTTGCTACGAGACCGGTGTTGAGCGATTGATGTCACCATTGGCGGCACGCTTGCCGCCCTGGTGTACCTCCTGTTCACATACGGCATTGGCCCCGCCGGCAAGGCACCACCCATAATATCTTGCTGGGTAACCACTTAGGCTGTTTGCCCGCCCGTTTGGAGCGGTTTTTGTTGTCTACATTGGGTGAACAATCACAATCAATGGTGCCAGCCGTTCGCGGTGTGGTGCTGTTAGAAGGAGAGGAGCCGATGTTCCGTTACAATATCAAGGCTTTTGCCGCTGTTTGCGGTGTTATGTGGGGGCTTGCTCTGTTCGTGGGTGCGCTGTGCGTGTGGTTGCGAGAAGGTCGCAAGACGCGCAAGCTGGAACTGGGCCGTTTCTATCCAGGGTACAATGCCTCACCGACCGGCAGTATTTTCGGCCTGATGTGGGGACTGCTGGATGGAGTGATTGGAGGTGGTTTGTTTGCCTGGATGTATAACTTGCTCGCCAAGCGCACGCCACAGAAGCTTGAGGTCGAAGTTGTCGAGTAGCTTCGCCGGGCGCGTTCAATAGCCAGAATGTCAGGAACAGGAGAAAGTGCATATGCATATGGAAATGACAAAGATAGCGGGTGTGGACAAGCCCGTTTCGCGAATTGGCCTTGGCACATGGGCGATTGGGGGTTGGATGTGGGGCGGCACCGACGAAGTGGAGTCGGTCAAGACGGTTCGTGCTGCTCTGGACAAGGGGATCAACCTGATTGACACGGCGCCAATTTATGGGTTTGGCAAATCCGAGGAGCTGGTAGCAAAGGCCATAGCCGAGCATGGTAACCGCGATGACCTGGTCATCTCAACCAAGTTCGGCATTGAATGGCACAGCGAGAGCGAGGTCTATCGCAATGCCAGCCCGGAGCGCATGGAAAAGGAGGTCGAGGATTCACTGCGCCGGCTTGGTGTGGACTATATCGATATCTACTTTGTGCACTGGCCGGATCCGCTGGTGCCGTTTGAGAAGACCGCCGAGGCGATGGAGAGACTTCGCGACGCAGGGAAGATCAAGGCGGTCGGGGTGAGCAATTATTCGGTGGAGCAGATAGAGCAGTTCAGCAAGGGCGGGACGGTCAATGTCGTCCAGCCGCCATACAACATGTTCGAACGCGAGATCGAGGCCGATTTGGTGCCCTACTGCAAAGAGCATGACATCGCCATGATGGCATATGGCGGTTTGTGTCGCGGGTTGCTCTCAGGGAAGATGGCAATGAGTCGGAGATTCGAAGGGGACGACCTGAGGAAGGTTGACCCGAAATTCCAGCAGCCGCGCTTCGAAGCATATCTGCTGGCGGTTGAGCAGTTGGACAATCTGGCCAGGGAGCGATTCGACAAGTCCGTTCTCGAGTTCGCTATCCGGTGGATTCTGGACAAGGGTTCGGAAACGGTGTTATGGGGAGCGCGACATCCGGACCAGGTAAAGAATGTGGACAGGGTCATGGGTTGGTCGCTGGGCGTATCGGAGTTGCGCGAGGTCGATGAGATACTGGAAAAGACCATCACCGATCCGGTGGGGCCGGAGTTCATGGCGCCGCCGTCGAGGGAACAATCGAAAGCATGAACCGCAGATCGATCCGGGCGATCACGTGATGATGAAGAAAGATGGTTACAGCTACGTGACTGCCGTTCGGACCAACAAACAGCGACTGGCGTTATCCATGATGGAGGTGTCAGTCGCTTTTCCGTTGACAGAAAAGAGCGAATCACATTTACTGATGAGATACCATCTCTGACTTTGTTGATTGGACTCAATGGATACTTCCTGCCACGCCTGTCGTCGGCACGGCCCGAAAATCACTCCGCAGCGCGAGCACATCTATCCGGAGATTCGTGGTTCACATCGACATCCATGCGCAGATGAGGTATATCGCCGTGTGCGTCGGCGAATCAGTTGCTTAACCTTCGATACCGCAGGCCGTATGCTGCAGATGTGCGAAAGCAACGCGCTCGCCTCGGTTGTGGAGAGCTATCGTGGTTCGCGTCGATGTGATCCTGTCACGAGTCCACACCAGCACTTGCGTTGCGTGGCGTGCGGTCGGATCGTGGATTGCAGGCACACCTCGATAGATGGTATCACTTTGCCAGAGAGCGTTGCGACCGATCGCGATGCAATTGTTGACTGCGTGATAATCAGCGGCATCTGCTCAAGACATGAACGAAAGCACAAGAATCAGCATTGAGTTGATAGAGAGGATCATAGGATGGGAAAGACTGAAGAGCATCTGAAGGCAGCCTTTGCAGGGGAATCACAGGCGCGCAACAAGTACACGTACTTTGCTGCTGTCGCACGCAAGGAGGGGTATCACTATATCGCCAGACTATTTGAGGAGACGGCTGAGAATGAATGTCGCCACGCCAAGGATGAGTTTGCTCTGTTGAATGGTATTGGTGATACCGCCGCAAATCTGAAGGAAGCGATTGAGGGGGAAGCCCACGAGACGATAACGATGTATCCCGAATTTGCCAAGGATGCCGAGGCCGAGGGGAACCTGAAGGCGGCTGCGCTTTTCAAGATGATCGCCAAGGTCGAACAGCACCATCGGGATCGCTATCAGAAGCTGCTGGACCGTGTCACGAATGGCACCGTGTACAAGCGCGAGGAGCCGATCACATGGAAATGCAGCGTCTGTGGGTACGTCCACGAAGGAACTGAGCCGCCGACGAAGTGTCCGTGCTGTCAGCACGCAATGGAGTATTACGAGCCGGCTGATTTGGAAAGCGATATCTGAGGGGGGAAGTATGGCCATATACAAATGTGACGTATGCGATCACCTGTACGATGAGGCCTCGGAGGGCACACCCTTCGCGGACTTGCCGGATGACTGGGAGTGCCCGGTGTGTGGTGCTTCGAAGGCGTATTTCAACAAGGTGGAGGAGACTCCTGAAGGCGAAGCGGCAGAGCCGGAGCCATTTGCTCCTGATAAGAGTGCCGCGGATTTTCGGCGGACGTCTGATGATAAGGAGCGATACATGGCCGACATCCATGCCATGGCCGAGACGGGACGGTCGGTGATTGAGCCGATGCGTACTTCGAAGCCGGTAGTGGGCTGGGATGATATCGTTATCCTCGGTGCGCAGCTTGCGACATTGCCGGTGGAGGCGACTGTGGCGGTGAACATGCAGACAGTCATCGGGCCCCGGGCCGCACACCCGCTGGTGATTGAAACCCCGATATATGTCAGCCACATGTCTTTTGGGGCGCTTTCCAAAGAAGTGAAGATAGCCATGGCAAAGGGATCGGCGATGGCGAAGACGGCGATGTGCTCCGGCGAGGGGGGCATCATTCCCGAATCGCTTGCCAATGCGTACAAGTACATTTTTGAGTACGTTCCCAACCAGTACAGCGTAACCGATGAGAACTTTCGCAAGGTGGATGCGGTTGAGATCAAATTTGGTCAGTCGACCAAACCGGGAATGGGCGGGCATTTGCCGGGAGCCAAGGTAACTGGTGAGATAGCCGAGGTTCGCGGCAAGCCCGAAGGTGAGGATATCATCAGTCCATCGGGTTTCGCGGATATCCGGACGCCAGCGGATCTGAAAGACAAGATCGACTGGCTTCGCGAGAAGACCGGTGGTAAGCCGGTTGGTGTGAAGATCGCAGCTGGGCATATTGAGGCCGATCTGCAGGTAATCATTCAGGCCGGGGCGGATTTTGTCACGATCGATGGGCGTCCGGGGGGAACGGGTGCGTCGCCGAAGTACATAAAGGCGGCTACCTCGCTGCCGACAGTGTATGCGCTATATCGGGCACGGAGATTCCTGGACGAGCACGATGCAGCCGATGTCTCGCTGGTGGTAACCGGCGGTCTGCGGACCTCTGGCGATTTTGCCAAGGCCTTGGCAATGGGAGCCGATGCCGTAGCGATTGCCACCGCAGCCATGATGGCGTGTGGGTGCCAGCAGTATCGGGTATGTCACAAGGGAACCTGTCCGGTTGGTATTGCTACCCAGGACAGCGGACTGCGCGAGCGGCTGAACATCGAGAAGTCTTCGCAGGGTCTGGCCAATTATCTAAAGGTCTGCACAATGGAGCTTCAGGATTTTGCGAGGCTGACCGGGCGTACGAACATCCACGAAATGTCCGTGACTGATCTGTGTACGACGAGCAGCGAGATATCTGATCATACCAATATCCGTCACGCGTAAGACTTGTCGACGTTGAACTGAATATCTATTGGGAGCAGGCGGTCATGCCTGCTCCCTTCCGTTTTCTGCACACCGTGAATCAACGAGCTGCGGCCTGCAGAAACCTCAGTCGGTCGTGCATATCCTGCAGGTTGCGCGCAAGGTACCATCGGCCGTTAGCAAACACGCCGTAGTCAGCGCCGGCCATGGCGGCTGACAGCCGGACGGAATTGGCGTAGAACAGCCACTGCTCCACCCACAGTTTCTCAAGGCCATCGTTGAACGGGCTGTCACCGGCCGCGGGACCATCGACAAGATCCTCATCCCAGGCAGTTTGCAGTATCTGTGTGGCTGCCAGGGTGCGTCGGTTGGTGGAGGAGACGACAGCATCGAGCGCGTCAAAGTGCTTGCTGACCCATTGGTCGCTATGGCACGACCGGCAGATCTGTTGCATTGTCTCTTTGCGTTTCTGTTGTGTCTCCTCGTCGATCAGCGCCTCGGCAACCGGAGTGCCATCAAGGTTGGTCGGCAGCTTGAGGCCATCCGCGCTGACTATGCTTGATGTGTTGGGCGAACGGGGATGAGGGTGTGCATAAGGCAGGCCAAACAGGCGCGTATAGATACGATCGTTCATCTGGTGGGTGCGCCGTGCGACGATCTCACCCTCGGTATCCTCGACCAGGCTAATGTGGCAGACGGCGCACGTGGGGGCATTGAAATCCCGGCCGATTGTCCACGGGATCGTATCCATGGTGTACGTGCTCTTCTGACTGGAGAAGATGTTACCATGTTTACTGACCTCGTAGATCTTGTAGGCCGGTACATCCGGTCCCTTGTGGCATTCGGAGCAGGTGTACGGTTGTCGGGCGACCGCGATAGAGAATTCATGCCTGGGATGACAGGGAGTACACGCCCCCATGGTACCATCGGGGTTGAGGCGTCCCACCCCGCGGTTGGGCCAGCCGGTGAGGTCTGGGAAGGTCATTTCGCCGAAGATCGTCTCTCGCTGGACAAGGCCGGCAACAGTAACGTCGGTTCCGTGACAGAAGAAGCAGGACTGGCTGCCGGTAAGGCTGTCGGCGCCTTGGTGTACGAGAGCCTTCCCGGTCCATGTACTGACGCCGTTGATTGACTCGATCAACGCCTGGTACGTTTCATTGTGGGCCAGGTTCACATATGCGTGCGACATGAGGTTCATGGCGTACTGCGCGCGCTCATCGGGGTGACAGGTGTTGCAGTCGGCCGGGCTGACCACCGTATGGACTGGATAGTCGCTATGGTCAAACGTGTCTTCATGGGTATCGGCATTCATCATGTGGCACTCCGCGCAGCCAACAACATGATCGGCCAGAGAGTCCGGCAGGTTGACAGCCGAAACACGGCGATATAGCTCTTCGCGCTCCATTGCCAGTCGCGGTGTGACCGATGCGTGGCGACTGCGCTGCCAGTCAGCGACAATACCGGGAGTAACCGAAACATGGCAAATCAAGCAGGCGTCGGTGGCATCGCTCACGGGCGCCGTGTCCTGGGCTTGAGCCGGGGATGCGAGCATGATAAGTGATACAGTCAACACGACGAAAGCGGCTATCGCGGCTATACGGGCGCGGGCAACGTGACACATATGAGCTCCTTTGTGTAACGGCGGGAATGAATACCATGGCTCCAATATGGTCCGGATTCACCACGCTTGTCAAACGAATAGCCGTTCTGTGGCCCTTGCTGTGCGACCTGTCAATGTTCATGCTGTCCATTATGGCTCAGCGAATCTTGCATTTCCACATAGTCATAGTAGGACATCTCGGACAGATGCTTGGTGAATGCGACGATGCGCCACAGTGTGGTGTCATTGTGCGTCGGTCGGAAGGCCGGCATACCGGTCATTTTGAGGCCGTGCCTGACGATCCAGAAGAGCTGATGGTCTGTCCACAGCGTATCACGCTCCAGCAGCGATGGTCCCCGTGGATACAACCCCTGGCCGAATTCGGAGCGGCCAATTCCGGGCGCTCCATGGCAGTCGGCGCACATCGCATCGTATGCCGCGAACCCGGCGAGTGTATCGGCACGGCCTGGCATGGTCGGTGGCTCGGTACTGAGCCTGTCTGCTTGATTCTGGACAGAGGCCCGTACGACTGTTCGAATGATGTTCTCTGTGATATCCCAATGAGGCTCCGTGGCGGCGATATTGTACCAGCCGGAATACAGGTAGATGCTGCCCGCAATCAGTGCAACTGCTATGACAACTCCAAGGAGTGCCAGGCAACGAGGCCAGAAGCGCCGGACCGGTGGAAACGGTGTGGTGTCTCTCGGTTTAGCTGGTGCCACGTCGATGCTCTACCGATCGTTGATGAACATGTAGTCATTGTCTTTGGCAGAAGCGTGGCAGGCAATGCATCCCTGATCGGAACCCTTGGCGACCTTTCCAGCGAGTGCCATTCCCTTGTCGTTCTTCACGATGCTGCCATCGGGCGCGTACTTGACCCAGAACCAGTTGTTGTTTTCCGGGTCGTAGCCCCACTCGCGCTGGACCATGATCGTTACAGACATGAGATGTTCTTCAGGAGATTCAGCAACACTTTCCATGGTAGCATCATTGCCGCCGTAGTTATCCTTCACGATCACATGGAAGGGGGTATCATCGACCGTCACCATGTTGTAGTAAGTGCGCAGAAACTCGCCGTGAGGTGAGCGGCCTTCATAGAAGTCAGTGCTCATGGGCCATTCGGTGTAGTCGCCCATGGCCTCCCACATGGAATTGGCGAATGCGACATCCTCGTTGCCGCCGAACGGTTTGTTCTGTGCCTCCGAGAGGCCGATGATGAGCAGTATCGTGATCAGCGCCACTAACGGCAGCAGTAGATTGAGGTTTGACCTCTTTCTTTCGGACATAGCAGTTTACTCCTTATGATTTGAGACCGGAGATCTGGTGTGGATTGCGAAGTGGGGTGTCTGTCTGGACGGTCAAGTGTTGCCCGTGGCAACGAGTTTCTGACAGGATATCGAGGGAAACCGGGACACCCGGCGAGGGTGAATACTGGCCTCTGAATGGGGGAGCGTGGCAGGACTTGTCCCCCGGAGGTGAGAAAGAGAACTCGCCTGTGGTGTCCCGGCTTGTCGGTCCCTTGTATATCATACGTAGCTGAACCTTTGGTTCTTAGCTCTTGAGGGTGGCGTCGACGCTGATATCAACACCGCTGAGTGCCTTTGATACCGTACAGTTGTCCTTGGCGTCGGCAGCGTACTTGTTGAATTCCTCAGCATCGATTCCCGGGACGTCCCCCTCGGTCGTCAGCTTGATCGACTTGATGCGCGACCCACCGTCACCGGTCTTGAGTTTGACGGCGGCCCTGGTGTCGATTCGCTTCGGTTCGTGTCCGGCCTGGGAGAGTGAGTCTGACAGGGCCATTGAAAAGCAGCCCGCGTGGGCGGCGCCGATCATCTCCTCGGGATTGGACCCCTGTCCCTCGGCGAAGCGCGAGCCGGAGTTGAAGTTCTGGTCGCACTTTCCCTTTTCGAGATGCATGGAGCCATTGCCCTCCTTGAGATTCCCTTTCCACATGGCGCTTGCATTGTGAGTAACCATATTCGATTCCTTTCGTAGTGTGCTGAATTTCGTTTGATAGGCAGGTCTTACGACCGGCTATCACCGGGCTGATTAGCTCGAGATGGCAAGGGCTTGCCTACCGACCGTGTCAGCCCGGTGAATGGTCGCCGATCATCCTTCTATCGTATTATTCACCCGGTGTCGTGACTTGCCGCAGGACCTCGCCACTGATATCGACCGGGGTATGTCCCGCCAGGTCACCCATTGAGACGACTCCTGTCAGCTTGTTGTCGCGATCCAGTACGATTACGCGTCGAATCTTGTCTTCCTTCATCACATGCGCAACCTCGTCAATTGGCTGGTCTTCATAGCAGGAGAGCACCTCGTGAGTCATGATGTCTCCGACTCTATCCTTGTTCGGATCCTTATTCTCGGCCGTCCCGCGCACGCAGATATCTCTATCGGTAATGGCTCCTACCACCCGCTCGCCCTCCACGACGGGCATAAACCCGATATCGAACTCCTTCATGACCTTAGCGGCATCCAGGATGGTGTCCTGGGGGTGAATGAGTTTCACCTCATTGTTCATGGCCTGTTTAATCTGTTTCATAGTTCAACCTCCTCAGGTCTGGGGTATTCCTTATCGCATAGGTTGCGTGAGTCGGGCTCTCGTCCTGCCATCGTCGGGCTGCTGTCGACACCGCCTATCGTGCCGGTGAGGGTCTCGACTCTCCAACGAGTGGCAGTAATCGAAAGCAATTCTGATGTGGTTACAGTCACGAATCGACCTCACTTCCTATGTTTATGGTCGCGTATCTTTGCGCTGCACTATGCAGTTGGCACTGATAGGAGAGAGTACAACAAGTATCGTGCCACACTCA